>NZ_VOZH01000019.1:0-73818 GCF_013419875.1 Acinetobacter sp. YH12049
TTCAACATCTGGAAGTATCAAATCAACAATTAGATGCCAAAGTTCAACATCTTGAAGTCACCAATCAGCAATTAGATTCTAAAGTTCAGCATCTTTCTATTCTCAATCAAAAATACGAGCATGAACTGGCGCTGTTTAAACAGCATAAATTCGGCAGTAAAAACGAACATCTCACCGCAAAACAAATCCATCTGTGGGATGAGGCGGTCGAAGAAGATATCGCAGCCGTTGATCTGGAATTAGAACGATTAAATGCAGATAAAACCCATGCAGCGACACAGAAAGCCACAGTCAACAAACCTAAACGTCGACTGCTGCCAGATCATCTACACACCATCCGTATTGAGCATGAACCTGCATCAACCCAATGCAGTTGTGGCTGCCAGTTACGTCGTATCGGCGAAGATATCAGTGAAAAACTGCATTTCAGACCGGCACAGTTCTATAAGGAACAGCATGTGCGTGGTAAATGGGTCTGTGATCAGTGTGACACTCTGACTCAGCAAGCGATGCCCGCCTATGTGATTGATAAAGGCATTGCTTCACCTGAATTGCTCAGCCATGTGCTGGTATCGAAGTATGCCGATCATTTGCCGCTGTACCGTCAACGTCTGATCTATCAGCGGGCGGGAATCGAACTTTCTAGATCAACTTTATCTGACTGGATAGGTCGCTGCGGTGTGGAACTGGAACCTCTGGCCAATGCCTTAAAAGAGGTGGTACTACAACAGCAGGTGCTGCATGCAGATGAAACACCAGTCACCATCATGCGGATGGGTGAGAATGATAAAAAACCGAAGAAAGGTTATGTCTGGGCCTATGCCACCACACAGTACAATCCAGTTCAGGCGGTGATCTATGACTTTCAGGATAGTCGTTCAGGCCAGCATGCTGCAGAGTTCTTGAAAGGCTGGCAGGGCTATCTAGTCTGTGATGATTACAGTGGTTATAAAGCACGCTTTAAATCAGGCCAGGTCATAGAGGTGGGCTGCATGGCCCATGCACGTCGTAAATTCCATGAACTGCATGTAACTGGGAAAAGTCAGGTCGCTGAACAGGCCTTAGTGCTGATTCAGAAACTGTATGCGATAGAAGCAGAACTCAGGAAAAAGACCGATGGTACAGCGGAAGACCGCCGCGAATACCGACAACAGCATAGTCAACCAGTGATGCAACAACTATATGAATGGCTCAACCAACATCATCTGACAGTGCCATCGAGTTCTCCTACCGCCAAGGCCATCAATTACACTCTGAAGCGTTGGCCAGCCTTAAGCCGCTATCTGGATGATGGCAATCTACCGATTTGCAATAACTGGGTGGAAAACCAGATGCGCCCCTGGGCGTTGGGACGTAAGAACTGGTTATTTGCAGGTTCGCTGCGCAGCGGTCAGCGAGCAGCCAATATTATGACATTAATCCAGTCAGCAAAGCTGAATGGGCTGGATCCCTATGCCTATTTAAGTGATGTGCTGAAAAGGTTGCCGACACATAAAGTGACTCAGATTGAAGAATTACTGCCACATCGCTGGAAATCCAACTCAAATTAAAAAATAGGCATGGGGTTCAGCGGACGCTTACACTCCAACAGCAATGGCAGTTGATTCATTTGGATAAGCATTATCAAACCTTGGTGATGACGGCTGATGACCGCGTCATTGGTTATGCAGGTTTTATCCAACAATACAGTTGAGAGTTTGAGGAAGGATTTATTCGGATTCAGGCTTTTGTCATTGATGCCAGTTATCGCGGTCAAGGTTTAGGGCGACGCTTCATGCAAGCCATTGAGCAAAGCGCTCGGCGACAAGGTCTAAAACGTATTTTACTCAACAGTGGTAATCGTCCTGAACGCTATGCCGCACATGCTTTTTATCAAAATTTAGGGTTTGAAGCCTATAGTTTGGGTTTTACTAAACATTTAAATTGATCGGCCAATTTTACCATCAGCCGATCAAGACATTTTTTAAGAAATATCAGCTGGGAAACTAATGACTTTTTCAAGTTTTAACTGATTCGTTGCCACCATTAGCAATCGATCAATGCCTAAGGCTATACCTGCACACTCACTCATATACGGTAATGCAGCAAGCAAATATTCATCAATCGGCATCACATGCAAGCCAAGTTTAGCGCGCTCTGCATTATCCGCCTCAAAACGACGGCGTAAAACGTCTGCATCAATCAGTTCATCATAAGCATTTGCTAACTCTAAACCTTCGATATATAGCTCAAATCGTGCTGCAACCAATTCACCATCTTCGTCCACACGGGTTTTCGCCAAAGAAGCCATTTCCGGTGGAAAATCTGTAAGGAACACTGGCGTATCAAAACCGAGGCTCGGCTCAACATAATGCGAGAACAATAAATCGATATAGCCTAAACGGTCTTCACCCAGATCTAAGCTTAGCCCCACACGACGACAGCAATCTTTCAGATCTTGTAAAGAAGCTTGTAACGGGTTCAAATCCAAACGATCCATAAAGGCATGCTTATAGCTCAAAATAGTTGGACGAACTTCACCAAAGCGCTGTTTCAAAGTTTCATTCAATAAGTCCGTCACTTCAAACATCAAGTCTTTTAAGCTAAAACCCGGACGGTACCATTCCAACATGGTGAATTCACTGTTGTGTTTACGTCCATGTTCATCATCACGGAAAACTTTACAGATTTGGTAAATAGATCCACTGCCACTTGCCAACAGACGTTTCATGGCAAATTCAGGTGAAGTTTGCAAATAATGCGTTTGCTTTTGACCATTCACATGGCGCTGAGCCTGTACCGATGCTAAATGCACATCGGTGACACCCGCTTGAGAAAGCACAGGTGTTTCCACTTCTAGTACATCACGTGCCGCAAAAAACTGGCGAATTTGAGCATACATCGTGGCACGTGCACGAAGTGCAGTGAGTTCACAACTCGGTTGAAAGTTCATTTGACTCATGCTGCTGGGCCTCCATGTGCAGCCCATTCACGGCGTAAAGGATAGGTTTTACGTAAATAATCAAAGGCTTTTTGATCCACCTTGCCGTCTTTTAGGCAAGCACGTAAGTTGGCATCATCACGAGCGATGTCATAAATATCTTTTAAATAACGCTGTAATACCGTCTTAAAGTCAGCACCCGTAAAATACTGCTCACAGACGGGCAACTGACTTTCAAAAGCTTTATTTATCGGTTGCTTGAAAGTTTGACAAAATGCTTCATAGATCATCTGTGTACCACGTGCTTTACCTTCCAAGCTATAGCCCGCAATATGTGGTGTCACCACGTAAATTAAATCTAACAACGCTGCTGAAATCTCTGGCTCATGCTCAAAAACGTCTAAGACCACTTTACGCTGTGTCTGTTGAATATCGGCAATTAAGGCAGCTTCTTCGACCACTGGCCCACGCGCGGAATTAATCAAGATCGCAGTTGGCTTCATAGCAGCAAGCGCAGCAGCATTGATTAAATGATAGGTTGGATGTTCACCCTCTTTGGTCAGTGGCACATGAGTACTAATCGCATCTGCACTTTTTAACAGTTCTGCAAATTCAACTTGTTTCACCTGATCAGATTGCACAAATGGATCATAGCCAATGACATTCCAACCGAATAATTCTGCCATGACGGCTAAACGTGAACCAACATTACCTAAACCAACAATGCCCAAGGTAAATTTTTCATTTGCATTCAACAATTCAGGTTTAACATAAAGCAATGCCGTAATCACATATTCAGCAACCGCTTGTGCATTACAACCTGCGGCATTTGACCAAGCAATCCCCTGCTTTTCTAAAGCAGTAATATCTAAGTGATCTGTTCCAATCGTAGCACTACCGACAAATTTGAGTGCGGTCTGTTGAATTAAGTCTGCATTTACCTGAGTCACCGATCGTACCAACAATGCATCGGCTTCTTTGACATCTGCATGGGTCAATGTTCGACCTGCCGCTTGCTTTATTTCACCAAATTCGGCAAAAAAATACTCAGTAAATGCCAGATTTTCATCTGCAACGATTTTCATAGTTCATCTCATAGTTCCACTATGAACATGATAACGCGTTGCTCAAGCCATGACTATTCTTCTGCACATAAGGCATAGCGCCTATACTCTATGAGCTAGATGATTGAAAATTATATTATCTGCAATAATCTGAGTGCTGATCTTCAATTAAAGACAAGGCCGCCTGCCAAGCCGCTTGAATAATGGGCTCGGCCATCGGATTTTCAAACTGCTGCAACGTATGTTCACAAACCTTCGGACTTGGATAATGCAATGTAGCACTCGACAATGCTTTTACTTGAATTTGACAAGCTCGTTCTAAAAAGTAAATTTCATGAAATGCCCGTGCCACACTATCACCAGTCGCAAGCAAACCGTGATTACGTAAAATCATACAGCGATAATGCCTCATATCCTGTACCAATCTTTCACGCTCTTCAGTTGAAAAGGCTATGCCCTCATATTCATGATAAGCAATGTTCTGATAGAACTTTAACGCATGTTGTGAGATTGGCAATAATCCATGTTCCTGTGCAGAAACTGCCACGCCATCCGCAGTATGCGTATGAATCACGCAATTAATATTTGCACGCGCATGATGTAAGGCAGAATGAATCACAAAGCCTGCTACATTCACCATCTTCCCTGCATCATAGGTTTCAACAATTTTACCTTCATGATCAATTTTGACCAAATCCGAAGCCGTCATTTTGTCAAAGGTCACACCATAGCGATTAATCAGAAAATGATCTGGTTCATGACTTAAACGCAGGCTGATATGGGTATCAATTAAGTCGGTCATTTTATAATAAGCCACCAAGCGATACAGTGCCGCCAATTGACAACGCGCTTGCCATTCCAGTTCATGAATAAGCTCTGGTTTCTGCATGGATGAATTCCTTTTCTAAATCGATTGATCTTGTTTTCTGTTTATTGTGAATAATTAATAGCATGTCATATCCATGCTGTATATCAGCTTCGCCTGTCGAAAAAATAATTCAAAAAATTTAGGCAAAAAAAAACCCCAATGTAAAACATTGGGGTTTTTTGAATATGGCGGAAGCGGTGAGATTCGAACTCACGGAGGACTCGCGCCCTCGTCGGTTTTCAAGACCGGTGCATTAAACCGCTCTGCCACGCTTCCATGGCCGCTATCATATAAATAAAAATTCAGATTGGCAAATTATTTTGCCTTATTTTGAACACTTGGCGAATCGTTCAGACAAAATTTAGGCGATTGTAAAATTTTGGCTTAGAGCTGAAAAACAGATGCTCAATCAATATATATTAAATTAAGATCATAGCTAATTACATTGCCTCAATTTACGCATATAAAAAAACCCTGATGTTAAAACATCAGGGTTTTTGAATTTGGCGGAAGCGGTGAGATTCGAACTCACGGAGGACTCGCGCCCTCGTCGGTTTTCAAGACCGGTGCATTAAACCGCTCTGCCACGCTTCCATGGCCGCCATCATATAAATAAATTTCAGCAATGGCAAATTATTTTGTAAAAAACACATCCAATTGAACAAAATAAGAGCAGTTTGTTATTTTTCAGTACTTTCGCCCATTTCATAACGAATTGAATTGATATACCAACATTTTTTTCCCAGTGGGGTTAGGACTTCGACCTCATCATCCACTTGCTTGGACAGGAGTGCTCGAGCCATAGGTGAATCAATTGAGATATGCTGTGGATGATGATCATAAATTTCATCTACCCCCACGATCCTTAACGTTTTTTGTTCGCCTTCATCATTTTCAATATCGACCCACGCCCCAAAATAGACTTTCCCTTTTTGTTCGGGTGAATAATCGATAATACGAAGCTCTTCCAAACGTTTTCCCAAATAGCGTACACGTCGGTCAATTTTGCGTAACAATTGCTTATTATATTGATAATCCGCGTTTTCCGAACGGTCGCCAAGACTGGCCGCCCAGTTCACTTTTTTGGTAATTTCAGGTCGTTCTTCATGCCATAAATGTTGAAGTTCAGCGACCAATAAATCGTGTCCACCACGGGTAATTAAGTTAGATTTCATGATGATTTTTCGGCCTTGAGCAAGCGCTGATTTTTACAAAACATGCCTATTTTATCCTCCATTTCTACACAGGCAAAGTATATAAAATTTATTCGTAAACAAAATCAATTATTTATATTACATATTTTAATATTTTTTCGTACAAAATTTGACAAGTATTTTTTTGCTTATTATTATGCGCACATCTTTTAGGCTTGTTTAATTTTTATCCAGTGTAGATTTTCTACACATTTCCCGAAAACCCCTAGTCATTTTTGAATGACGTCATGACTGCCCAACCCTTATTGAATTTATCAAACTTGAAAAAGTCTGAGGCGTGTTTGCCTTTGCTTTTTAGGGCATAAATTACTTGTAGCGGAGACAACATGCACAGTAGTTCAACTTCTGGGTCGAGGCTTTGCCTTAACTCTTTTAACTCTCTCCCATTTAAAGCGCTTGCACTTAGTACTGTCTTAATTCCTTTTCACAGTATTAATGCCAGCAAAACAGCTCATCAATATGATGCTGTCGTCAACAGTAATAAACTCACTGTTGTTGCCGTTGCCAATCCTGACATTGTTTTTCAGGATGGTAAACATCGACATGGTTTTGGTTACGACCTTGCACGTAACTATGCAGAAAGTTTAAATGTCCAATTAGATTTTAAAACAGTGAATGACAATGCCACTGCTTTAAAAATGGTTGCCAAAGGTCAAGCCAATTTTGCTATGACCACTGCCGAAATGAGTACCATTGAAGCCAAGCATTTGACGTCATTTTCAGCCAGTTGTGGTGATACCGTTTCTTTGAAAAAGAATGGTTTAAACAGCAACTTAAACTGGGTATTTAAAAATGCAGACGATCCACTCAGCCAAACCGCGAGTGGCTTTATTTGCCGTGCCAAACAAAATGGCGCAATTGGACAGTTGGCATCATTCTACAACCGTAATGTGGTCAAACAAGATTCTTGGAATGTGATTCAACGTGATTTAAGTAAACGTATGCCGATCTATAAGGCAAGTTTTAAAAACACGGCCAAGCAATACGACCTAGACTGGCATTTATTGGCAGCAATTGGTTATCAAGAGTCTTACCTCAAACCTGACTCGGTATCCCCAACGGGTGTTCGTGGCATTATGATGCTGACCAACAGTACAGCAAAAGCCATGGGTGTGAGCAACCGTACAGATGCGACTCAAAGCATTCAAGGTGGTGCAAAGTACTATGAGCAAATGTTAAACCGTTATAGCAACATTCCCTACCCAGATCGTAATTGGTATGCCTTAGTGGCGTATAACATGGGTCCTGGTGCTGTAAGTCAGATTCAAAAGCGCATCCAAGCTCAGGGTAAAAACCCGAATAAGTGGGTGAACTTATATGCTTATCTTGACCGTAACAAAGCCAGCAATGGTCGTTATCGTCAAGCCGTGCAATATGTCACGCGTATTCGTGCTTATTTGGAACATATTAAAACCACACCACAACTGGTGAATATCTAATATGCGTCCATCTAAAATTTACATGTGAGCGCACAAAAAAAAAGCTTACCTTCGGGTAAGCTTTTTTCGTTTTGGACTTAAGCAGTTTGCTCAAGCACTTTTTTGAATAAATCTTTTTGCTCAGTACTTGGTTTTGCAGTTTGCAATGCCATCAATTGTGACATATCACCTTGTACTTTAATTTTGCCCGTCATAAACGCTTGCATCGCTGCAGCCATATCAAACTCAAGAAATACTTTACGTAACGTTTCAGCATCCATGTTCAACGTTGTTTTCGCGTTTGAAGATAAACCTTTTTTAATTGCACCACCGTCTAATGACAATTCAGTATTGCCTGCAGCGTCAGCAACTACAAGGTTAATTGCAAGATTAGCCAATGCAGGTGGTAAGTTTAAATCACCAGCTTGAGCTGTCAGAGTTTCTACAGTTGAAAACCAATCATCAGTTAAAAAAGCAGGCATGATCTTTCCTCAATTTATTTTGTTCGTGTGTGTTGCCGTTCCGGACAACATCAGTGCAAGCATATTTTGCTTGAGGCTTGTTATAGCATGATCATTTGCGAAAAGGCTAAAGTTTTTTGTACGCACCGTTCAATATTTAACTGTTTAACAACAAAATGAGAAAAATCATAAGCATAAAAAAGGCATTCCGTAGAATGCCTTTTGCGTGATGAAGTTTTCGGCTTAATCTGCCATAAAACCTAAGTTCACCATATTAATGCGTTTGCTTTCAGGCTCACCTTCTTCAGTTGAACAACTTTCGCTATTTTTGAAGTCAAATTCGCGTTGTTCATCCAAGGCTTCAAAGTCGAATAACTCACGGTCTGCCAGTTGTGAAGGCGATACATTTTGCAATGCGCCAAAAATACTGTGTAAACGTTTTGGAAATTCTTTATCCCAAGTACGCAGCATGTCATTTAGCATCGCACGTTGTAAGTTTTCCTGTGAACCACACAAGTTACATGGGATAATTGGGAACTTACGCATTTCTGCATACTTGATAATGTCTTTTTCTTCCACATAAGCCAGTGGACGAATCAAAATGTTCTTTTTATCAGAAGACAATAATTTCGGTGGCATGGCTTTTAAGCTACCGCCATGGAACAAGTTCAAGAAGAACGTCGCCAAAATATCATCACGATGATGACCTAAAGCCACTTTCGTCGCCCCAATTTCTTGAGCAAAGCCGTATAACGAACCACGACGTAAACGTGAGCATACTGCACAATACGTTTTACCTTCTGGGGTTAAACGTTTAGTAATGCTGTAGGTATCTTTTTCTAAGATGTAATACGGAATTTTGTTTTCTTCTAAATAACGTGGCAATACTTCTTCAGGGAAACCCGGTTGTTTTTGGTCAAGGTTGACCGCAACCACATCAAAATTAATCGGTGCGATACGCTTAAACTGCAACAAAATGTCGAGCAAGGTATAACTGTCTTTACCGCCTGAAATACAGACCATCACCTTGTCACCCTCTTCGATCATTTTAAAATCACGAATGGCATGACCGACCTGACGGCGTAGCTTTTTCAATAAACGATAATACGCAGAGCTAGTTGGTAGTTCTGGTTTGAAATTAAATCCTTGTTCGGACTCAACTGGCGAGAACATAGACGAGTTAAACCTAAAAAAAAATACCGCGCAATTTTATCCGATTCGCAGACTTCTCGCATCAAAAGAATGTAATTTCCGAAAAAACTAAAAATACTGTCATGATCACGTCATCCTCAGCGCATTATTTTATACGGTCGAGTTCATTTTTTAGGCGAAACGCTTATCTTTTGGACTTTTCCACAGTTGTCCACAAAAGCTGTGGATAACTTTGTGGATTTTAAATGACTTGACAAGGTGAGCTGCCCTTATTTTAAGGCTTCTATTTAAATTGATCATTTTTTGATCAATTTATTATTACTTATTTATCAATACTTTATATGTGTCAAGTTATGCTCATTAAAAAAAAATAAATATTTTTTTTGATTATTGAATCATCAAAATGACTTGATTTTTACAAAGTAAAGAAGAAATCAGCCCTCGAAGCCTTTTCATCTGATTTTTTTTTGATAAACTCTATTTTAACTGTTTGGGGACAGAATTTTTTTCTTCACAATAAAATGAAAAACAATACTTGGACTTTGGGGCTGTTATTAAGTGGAAGTGTGGCTATCAGTTTAGCTGCACCGAGCATTTTTGCCGGCCAAACGATCTATCAATTACGTGAAAGTAACGGCACAACGCTACTAACCAATAAACAAGGCCGCTATAGCAATCTGAAAGTCGAGAAAAAAACCTACTATCCGGACAGTAATATCCATAGTTATAGTAACTGGGGCTCAAATGAAGCGTCTGTGTTGCCAAGCTATAGCCGTAATAAAAATGCCTTTGACAATATTATTAAACAAGCCGCGGCCCAACATGGTGTTTCCGAAGGTCTGATCAAAGCGGTGATGCATACCGAATCTGGTTTTAACACCAATGCACGCTCACCAGTCGGTGCGCAAGGATTAATGCAACTCATGCCTGCCACAGCACGTCGCTTCAATGTATCGAATGCCTACGATCCACATCAGAACATTATGGCTGGTGCGCGCTATTTATCTTGGCTACTGAAACGTTTTAATGGCAACACCTCACTTGCCTTAGCTGGTTATAACGCAGGTGAAGGCAATGTCGCAAAATATGGTGGCATCCCACCTTTTCGTGAAACTCAAGACTATGTCCGCCGTGTCACTAGCCGCTACAGCAACCTATATGCTGGTAGTTTAAGTGTCTCGGGTTCGAGCAGTTCAAATAGCACTTCTAATAGTGGTCGGATTATTGCCAGTTCGGACAATTATCATGCTGCTGCCCCTGCTGTTGCCAAGTCACCGGCACGTCAAATTATTCAAACGGACAATGGTAGTTTTACCGATGCACCTTCAGGTTCATTTGCGACAGCAAATGCTTCTGCCTCAGCGCGCATTTATCTCAATGAATAAAATCACTGATTTTGTAAAATTGCATCTGTTTTACTAATTTTTCCTTGAAATTTTAAGACTTTCACCTCATATTGAGTTTAATGATTTTTATTTGTAAATCAGATCATTTTTCTATAATAAGAGGATTTACCCAATGATGCGGATTGGTTTGTTCTTGCTGACCAACCTCGCGGTACTGGTTGTAGCTGGCATAATCTTGTCACTCTTCGGTGTCGGTAGTTACCACGGTGCAGGCGGCTTAAACTTAGGCAACTTGCTCGTTATCTGTTTTGTGTTCGGTATGGTGGGTTCGATGATCTCACTATTCATGTCAAAATGGATGGCGAAAAAAACCACGGGTACAGAGCTGATTGACCCTAATGCACCACGTAGCCAAGCTGAAGCATGGTTACTCAACGAAGTTGCGCAACTAGCACAACGTTCTGGTATCAAAATGCCAGAAGTGGGTATTTTCCCATCGTACCAGTCAAATGCCTTTGCAACAGGCTGGAATAAAAATGATGCTTTAGTAGCGGTTTCTACCGGTCTACTGGAGCGTATGAACAAAGATGAACTCCGTGCCGTACTCGCTCACGAAATTGGTCACGTAGCCAATGGTGACATGGTGACCCTTGCTTTGGTGCAAGGTGTAGTCAACGCCTTTGTCATGTTCTTTGCACGTGTAGCAGGTGACTTTATCGACCGTAATGTCTTCGGTCGTGAAGATGGTGAAGCACCGGGTATCGCATACTTCGTCATTACGATTGTATTAGATATTGTCTTTGGTATCGCAGCGTCTGCCATTGTGATGTGGTTCTCTCGCTACCGTGAATACCGTGCCGATGAAGCTGGTGCGCGTTTAGCAGGTAAACAAGCGATGATTTCTGCCCTGTTACGTTTACAAGCAGAATCTGAAATGCCAGATCAAATGCCAAAAGAAATGAAAGCCTTTGCAATTTCTGCGGGTCAAGAACAAGGTTTCAGTTTAGCTGCATTGTTCCAAACACACCCAACGATTGAACAACGTGTTGCGGCATTACAACAATTAGATTGCCCATAATCGAGCATCTAATGTATGTCGTAAAAAAGCCTCCCTATGGAGGCTTTTTTAAGTCTAATTTTTTCCGAACATTTACTGTCTTATCAATAATCTTTCAGTTGAACGATCTTTCAATTGAATAGCCTCTCATTGATCGCGCTCAAGCAACAAGGCATTTCTCTCTACAATACCCCATTGGCCTTTAACCATTGCCAAAGCAATGAACCGCCCATGTAAATTGCAAAGATAAACACCAATAAGAAAATCATCCCGAGTATATCTGGGATATGGATCCATAACCATGCAATCACAGGGTTACGCCAAAAAGCCGATTGCTGTTGTTTCTCTTCTAATTTTTCATGTAAAAACGGATGTACCACATGTTGATCTGTACTGATTTGATATTCTTCACGTATATGCGTGTGTACGACATCTAAAGCTTTACGGCTCGGACGAATAAACACATCGAAGATCGTCCCCGCGACAGGAATAAACCCCACGACAGCATCCATAACCGCGAGTTTCATCACACCATTTAATTTGGCTTGTGGTACGCCAATCTGTTTGGCCTTATAGACGGCATAGCAGGTCAAGACGAATCCTGCAATATCACCAGCGACCGGAATGGTACTCAACGCTGCATCTGCACCTACCCCTTGTCGGGTAAATGGAATCCGAACCACAGAGTCCATCATATTGGCAAACTTGGCGAGATCGCGTTCAAGGCGAATGACTTCTTGCTTTGACATTTTTTGTTTTAATGGTTCAGTCATGTTTTATCCAATAAAAACCGTGTAAATCACTGAGATTAAAACATATTAGAAGTCTTCTATCTGTAGCAAAATGCTAATCTCTATAAATTGAGCAATTGTGAAGCAATCATCAAATACACCACCACGCCGGTCGCATCACAAATCGAAGTCACCAAAGGTGCAGAAGCACTTGCAGGATCGAGCTTTAACTTGTTGAGTACAAAGGGCAAACTCATGCCAATTAAACAACCGAGCAATACGATACCCATCATACTTAAAGCCAAGACCAAGGCGACGGTTGCATCACCACGATAGTAGCCTAGAATTGATACAGCAATGGCCATGGTTCCACCGAGGCAAAGCGCGACGAGCGTCTCCCGTCCCAACAAATAAAACCAATCTCGAATTTTTACATCCCCAGTGGCAAGCGCTCGCACCATTAAGGTCGCAGACTGTGAACCCGCATTGCCTCCACTTCCGACCAGTAAGGGTAAGAAAAAAACCAAGACGATATGTGCTGCAATGATGTCTTCATAATAGGAAATACCTAAACCGGACAATAAACTGCCAAAGACCAATATCACCAACCAGAACACCCGCTTTTGGTACAATTTTAAAATCGGTGCTTTATTAATGCTCATACCTGGTTCAGTACTCACCGCACTGGCTTTTAAAAAGTCTTCAGTGGTTTCAGCCTGTACCACATCCATCGCATCATCATAGGTGACAATCCCCATCAAACGCTGAGCATGATCCACAATCGGCAAGGCCATAAAATCATATTCTGCCAATTTTCGAGCAATACTTTCTTGGTCTTCATCTATCCAGCCGGTCACCACATCTTTGGTCATCACCTGTTGAATCCGTGCATCACGATCGGCCTGCAAAATTTGCCGCAGTGAAATCACCCCTTCTAATTGAGACTGATCATTGGTGACATAAATTAAATACAGGGTTTCACGGTCATGCGGTTCATGGCGTAAGGCCTCTATAGCTTGTTGCATGGTAAAGTCAGCAGGCATACTGACATAGTCTGAACTCATGATTGCACCTGCAGACTCTTCTGCATATGCAGATAACGCCTTTAGATGCTCTTGGGTATCTTGATCAAGTTGTTGATAAATCCGATCTTGTTCTGCATCAGTTAAACTTTTATATAAGTCCGTTGCATCATCAGAATGCATATCATCAAATAGTTCAATTTGTAGACGCAGTGGATAACGTGAAATCAGCTGTCGCTGTGACTCAAAAGGGAAAAACTCAAATACCAAGCCTTGATGGTCTAAACCTGAAAGTAACTCGATTTGATCTTCGATTGGAAATTGCTGAATTAAACGAGCCTGATCAGCGTAGTTCAGAGGCTGTAAAGCGAAAACTGCTGCTGCATAATTTTGTTGTTGCAGCAAAGCGGAAATTTCACGCTGTCTTTGTATTAAATCCGCCATTCAACTCACTCTTATTTTAATCTTTCTATGTAGAGCACATTTTGAAGGATAAACTAAAGAGTTTCAAATCTCTTCAATATGTTCTCGGTGAACGTTCTTTGCGAAAATTCTCTGTGAACATTCCCTGTCGAAAGTTTGGTGACATAAATTTGGCGACATAAAAAGCCACCGCGATGTACTCAAGCTTTCACGGTGGCTTTTACTAGAGCTATACACTGTGCGTGAATTATTTCTAAGTTTCAGACACCGGTTTGATTTTAAAAATAGAGCGGACCATCACATACATAAACGGAATAAAAATCAGCACCAAGACCGTACCGAATATTACCCCACCGAGTACGCTTACCCCGATCTCTTGACGACTGGCTGCACCAGCACCAAAAGCAAGAACTAAAGGAACCACCCCTGCACCAAATGCTAAAGAAGTCATCAAAATAGGACGTAAACGTAGTGCTGCGCCTTCCATTGCAGCCTCGATCACATGTTTGCCTTTTTCTTGTGCCATCGCTGCAAACTCTACAATCAAGATCGCATTTTTACAGGACAGACCAATGGTCGTCAGCAAGGCAATTTGGAAGTAGATGTCATTTGGAAAACCAGTCATGTAGCTAAACAAAATATTACCGCCAATCCCGAGTGGAATCGCACTCATGACTGCGGTTGGAATGCTCCAACTTTCATATAGGGCGGCAAGACAAAGGAAAATAAATCCAATCGAGACCAAATACAGCCAAATCGCTTGATGACTTGATTTTTGCTCTTCAAAGGATAAACCACTCCATGCCACGTCCACACCAGGCACCTGATCGACTAAGGCTTTCACATCCTGCATGGCTTGTCCACTTGAGACATTTTTGGCTGTATCCGCTTCCATTTGTAACGCGGTATACCCCATAAAGCGATTGACGACTTCTGGACCGCCACTCCAGCCAATGGTTGAAAAATTACTAAATGGAATCATTTCATTTTGGTCATTACGTACATGCCAATAAGCCAAATCTTCTGGTTTAGAACGGAATTCGGCATCTGCCTGCATCATGACGCGTTTAATACGTCCACGGTCAATGAAATCGTTGATATAACTGCCGCCCCATGCACTACTCATGGTGCTATTAATCGCATTTTGCGTTAAACCCATGGCCATCGCTTGTTTTTGATCAATATCAACTTTCAGTTCAGCTTTGTCTGGGTTAGAGCGTTTGTCTAAATTTTCGAAACTACTGTATTGTGCGGATTTCTGTTGCAAGCTTTTAAATTGCGCATCGAGATAAGCTCGACCTTCACCATTCATATCTCGCAGCCAAAACTCCAGACCATCGGTTTGACCAAGACCACTGACTGAAGACGGCATGCTGACATTGATTTGTGCATTGTTGAACTTTTTAAAATGTTTCATCGCACGTTCACGTATCGCTTGCGCTGAATTGTGTTGTCCTGAACGTTCATCCCAATGCTTCAGTGCAATAAAGCCTTGCCCTAAGTTTTGACCCGTACCTGAAAAATTTCGTCCGTAACGAATCATTACCAAATCAACATTTTGCTTTTCTTCAGTCAAAAAGTACTGCCGAATTTGTTCACCGATCTCACGACTTTTAGACATCGGTGCACCTTCTTGTAGTTTGAGTTGCACACTCAAAATGCCTTGGTCTTCACTAGGAATAAAACTGGTCGGCAAAGCACGATAAAACAAAGCAAATACCGTAATGAGCCCCGCAAACAAAACCACCGTCCATAAGCGATAACGAACCGTGGCTTGTGCAAGTGCTAGATATTTGGTTTTTAAAGTCTCTAATTTGGTGTTAAACCAAATCGCCCAGCGCTGTGGTTTCGGATTGGGTTTTAAAATTAAGGCACATAAGGCAGGGGTTAAAATCAGCGCAACCATCAGTGACAAGCCCATTGCAGCCACGAGTGTGATGGAAAATTGTCTATAGATCACGCCCGTTGAGCCACCAAAGAACGCCATGGGAATAAATACAGCGGTCAATACCAAAGTAATCCCGATTAATGCCCCGCTAATTTCATGCATCGACTCGATGGCCGCTTGTTTTGCTGTTAACTGTTGTTCATGCATTAAACGTTCGACGTTTTCCACCACAACAATCGCATCATCGACCAACAGACCGATGGCCAGTACCAATGCAAACAATGTGAGCGTATTAATGGTCATGCCCAAAGCATATAAAATCGCTAAAGTCCCAAGAATCACCACAGGCACCGTAATCGCAGGTATCAGCGTTGCTCGCCAATTTTGTAAGAAGATAAACATCACCAAAACCACCAGTAAAACGGCTTCGAATAACGTTTTCACCACTTCTTTAATCGATTCTTGTACAAATGGCGTGTTATCCCGTGGATAAACGATTTTATAACCGGCAGGTAATTGCTTCGCTAACTGTTCAATTTCTTGCTTAATTAAGGCAGAGGTTTCAAGTGCATTTGCACCAGAAGCCAATGAGATCCCCATCCCTGAAGATGGATACCCGTTAATGGTATTAACCCCTGAATAATTTTCCGCACCCAATTCAACACGTGCAACGTCTTTTAAATAGACAAAACTGCCGTCTCGTGCAGATTTGACAATAATATTTTCAAATTCTTCAACTGACTTTAAACGTGAACCTGAAGTGACTTTTGCATTGAGATATTGATCCGATAAACTCGGCAATTCACCTACGGCGCCGGCGGCCACCTGCGTATTTTGTGATTCAACAGCCGCACGGATATCACTGGGCATAAGGCTATATTGCTTTAGCTTCAGTGGGTTGAGCCAAATGCGCATGGCAAATTGCGAACCAAAAACATCGACTTCACCAATACCCTCAATTCGAGCAATGTCCTGTTCTAGATGCGTCATCATATAGTCACCAAGTTCGATATTCGAACTCTTGCCAGTCTCATCATAGAGGCCGATAACCATATGGGTATCACCCAAAGATTTATAGACATTTACCCCTTGGCGCTGCACATCTTCAGGCAGCCGATTGATTACTCCATTTATGGCATTTTGTACTTGTACTTGAGCGGTATCTGGGTCAGTGCCATTTTCAAAACTGATGCTGATCCGGCTTCGACCTGAAGAGTCGCTGCTTGAACTAAAATATAAAAGATGATCAATTCCTTTAATTTGTTGCTCAAGAACTTGTGTGACACTTTCCTCGACTGTTTCTGCTGACGCACCGCTATAACTTGCACTGACCGTAATTCGTGGTGGTGCAATATCTGGATAGCGCTCTACCGGTAAATTGAGCACAGCAAATAGCCCGAGCGCCATGACGATGATCGCCAAGACACCTGCAAAAATCGGTCGATAAATAAAAAACTTAGACAGCATCAGTCCATGTCACTTTTCAATTAATGAAATAAAAAATATAGATTGAATTTTTTCAAAAAATCTTATTGATAATCAATCACAATGAGCTTGATTACAAGCCTAGACTACATAAAAACCTTGCTTGAAGCGAAATATGTAGAAAATATGGAGAGCCTCCACTTCAGCTATTTTAGTAAATTTATGTGACAAAACCGCCTCTGTCATGAAGCCTTAGCCACTGCCCTGCAATGTATGCCTGCAACTTCATTCATTTAAATAAAAAGATGCCGAGGCAGCCATGCAAAAACAATTAACAAAACAGTTAAATCTAGCCATAACAAGCAAAGTGAAATCCTCATGGGGCGTGTCTTCACTGCTCCTTTTTAGCGTTTTTGGTTTATCTGCATGTAATTCGGATGACGATAAAACCCATGTCACCAAGCCCCCTATTTTGCCTGATACAGGTTTTGTCATTGTTGGGCATCGTGGTGCCAGTGCTTTGCGACCCGAGCATACCCTTGCCGCATATCAAAAAGCGATTGATGATGGTGCGGATTTTATCGAACCCGATTTAGTGCCAACCAAGGATGGCTATCTGGTTGCGCGCCATGAAAGTGAAATTTCAGGGACAACCAATATTAGTACGCTGTCACAATTTGCGGATCGAAAAACCACCAAAAAAATCGATGGTATCGACTATACAGGATGGTTTACGGAAGACTTTAATTTGAATGAACTGACTCAAAATGTAAAAGCACGTGAGCGTATTGCTCAATATCGCCCTAATAACACTCAATATAATGATCAATACAGCATCCCAACGCTCGAACAAATCATTGAACTTGCCGAAGCTCATTATAAAAAAACTGGAAAAATTGTTGGTTTATATATTGAAACCAAGCATCCCACATTTTTCCAACAGCAAAATCTAGCCATGGAAGATCGTTTACTCACAACGCTTGCCAAATACAGTTATACACGTGATATCGCGCCTGTATATTTACAGTCCTTTGAAACCACCAATCTTAAATACTTACGTGATCAACTCACGCAAAAGAAAACCCTCAAACATGGCAAAATTATTCAATTATTAGATAGCCCAACTGCCATACCGGGTGACTTACAGCAACAAAACTCACCTCAAAATTATGCAAGTTTAGCCACTGCAGATGGCCTAAAATCAGTGGCAAAATATGCAGATGGTGTAGGTCCAAGTAAAACCTATATTTTTTCAAACACTGAATTTAAACAAACCAGTTTTGTCAAAGATGCCCATGCTGCTGGTTTGAAAGTCCATCCTTATACACTCAGACCTGAAAATGGTTTTTTACCTGACTATTTAAAATGTAACTCAGTGGCGACCGAACGTTGTGATACAGGTGCGGCTAAAGAATTTGAAAACTTCTATAAAGCTGGTGTAGATGGTGTATTTGCCGATGATCCAGGACTGGCACGTAAAACCTTAACGCAACTGCAAAAGCCCTAATTTTCCTAAAATGAAAAAAGACGCCGAGGCGTCTTTTTTATTGTTCAATGGAAACCTTAAAGCGGGTTTGCCAAATATTCTGCGGCTGACTGCGTTGCCACTGGCTGAGGTGCTGGAGCTGTCGGAGCTGTCGGAGCCGTCGGAGCTGTCGGAGCTGTCGGAGCTGTCGGAGCTGTCGGAGCTGTCGGAGCTGTCGGAGCTGTCGGAGCTGTCGGAGCTGTCGGAGCTGTCGGAGCTGTCGGAGCTGTCGGAGCTGTCGGAGCTGTCGGAGCTAAATTTAGCGGGTTCCAACGGAACTGACCATCATTCATTTCACTAATTTTACCAATACCCGGAAATGGTAAATGTGCAAATGCAACGAAGGTTTGCTCTTGAGCAAAACGTTTAAAAATTGCTAAACGAGTTTCACTGGCTTTGACCGGATCGACATCAAAATCGACAGATAACTTTGGTTGTTCAAACTGTAAATGATACGAATGAACCACATCGCCGAGGATAGCAAAACTTTTAGCTTGTGATTTTAAGATAAAAGAATAATGCCCCGGTGTATGTCCAACACTCGGTAAAACCTCTAAACCATTAATCACCGAACCAACGCTAAAGGTCTTAAAACTCCGCATGGTTTGATATGGCGCAATCGCAGCTTTAATTTTCACAACGGTCGCTAAATAACCTTCACGTTTTTCGGTAGCTAAAGTGTTGACGGTGCTTTCACTTAACCAATACTGACTTTCTTGTTCATTGACGTAGACCGTTGCATTTGGAAACACAGCCTTACCTTGTTTCGCAATGCCACATGCATGATCAGGATGTAAATGAGTTAAGAAAACACTGCGTACACGATTAAGCTTATAGCCGGCCGCCTCAATATTTTGTGCAATAGAACCTAAGTTCGGTCCAAAACAACTGGCTGCACCACTATCAACAAGACTGATACCGCCTTGTCCATCATCAATCAGGTAGGCATTGACACTGGTTTGTATACCTTTGCTCTGATCAACAGCAAGCTTTTGGAATAAAGCGCGAACTTCTTCTGGTGTTAAATTTTGTTTAAATAAATCAGGACTTAATTCGAGTGTCCCATCTTTTAAAGCAATGACTTTATACGCACCCACTTGGAAAGGATAAAATCCCATGGGCTGAGTCACATTAGATTTGATTTCCGTTTGAATAACTGCCGGCTCTGCACTGACAACCTGGCTGGTTAAAAGTGTTGCTGCAAGCACAGCAAAACTAAAGTATTTCATTGTTGACCTATATCACTTTTATTATTTCATGCAATGAAGCAAAGGCTTCAAAATTAAAAAATTTAAACGCCTGTATTGTGCCTGAAATTCAGGCAGATTTTAAGTCTAATAATGAATAAACATAGCACTAACTTGATACAGGCTTATGTAAATCCCCTTAAATTTTTTGGCCCAATAAAATAAAAACTGAATGCAAGAAAACTTTAAGCTTGGCATGTTATATTTTCGCCAGTTTTTAAATCTATACGTCTGTACAGTGCTATGAGTGAAATTTCCCCGTTTAAAGGCAAATCTGGATTTAAACGAATTTTAAATGCAACGCAATATTCCCTCGACGGATTCAAAGCTGCTTATCAAAATGAAGCTGCATTTCGACAAATTGTCTGGATGAATATTGTGCTTATTCCTACCAGTTATTTTCTCGATGTGAGTCGTGCTGAACATGCCCTTATGGTAGTGGTGTGCTTATTTGCCTTGATAGTTGAGTTATTCAATTCTGCCATTGAAGCCGTTGTCGACCGCGTATCTTTAGACAAGCATCCACTTTCTAAAATTGCAAAAGATATGGGGAGTGCCGCTCAATTCGTTGCTTTAGCAATTATCTTTTTTACTTGGTTTATTATCCTTTTGCCTTAAATAAAGGCTGTCTCACTCTATTTGCAGGGTTATGCCCTGCTTTTTTATATCGACACACTTTAATAAATGGATTTAAGAAGATTTTAAAGCCATAAAAAAACCCAGCTTTCGCTGGGCTTTTTTTCGAATCAGTTCAATGCTTAGTGAGCAGCGAATTGGTTCATTGTGTTTTTCGCATCGTCACCCGCTTTAAGCGCGTTGTCACCAGCGAAGATTTCTTTGTGGTCGTCACCGATGTCAGAACCAGCCATTGCTTGGTGTTTAACACAAGAAATCGTACCGCGGATTTCTTTACGTTGAACGCCAGCTACATAAGCAAGCATACCTTGGTCGCCGAAGTAACCTTGAGCAAGCTCGTGAGTAGAAAGAGCAGCTGTATGGTAAGTCGGAAGTGTGATCAAGTGATGGAACACGCCCGCTTCACGAGAAGCATCAGCTTGGAACGTACGAACTTTTTCGTCAGCTTCAGCAGCTAATTCAGAGTTATCGTATTCAGCGCTCATTAGTTTAGCACGGTCGTAAGCAGAAACGTCTTTACCTTCAGCAACCCAACGGTCGTAAGCTTGTTGACGGAAGTTTAAAGTCCAGTTGAATGAAGGCGAGTTGTTATAAACAAGTTTCGCATTTGGAACTGTTTCTTTAACACGGTTAACCATGTGAGCGATTTCTTCAACGTTTGGAGTCGCAGTTTCGATCCAAAGAAGGTCAGCACCATTTTGAAGGCTAGATACACAGTCAAGTACAACGCGGTCAATTTGCGTGTCTGGACGGAACTGGTACAAGCCAGAAGCAAGACGTTTTGGACGGTGAAGTTTACCGTTACGCTTGATTAGGATTTCGTCTTCTTGAGCTTCTGAAATGTCAATTTCAGTTGTGTCTAAGTAGCTGATGTATTGAGAAGCGATGTCGCCTGGCTCTTTAACCACTGGGATTTTTTGAGTCAAGTCAGCGCCTTCAGAGTCAGTACGAGCAACGATGATACCGTCATCAAGACCCATTTCTAAGAATGCATAGCGAAGAGCGTGGATTTTCGCGATGAAGTCTTCGTGTGGAACTGTAACTTTACCAGCTTGGTGACCACATTGTTTAGCGTCAGATACTTGGTTTTCGATTTGAAGTGCACAAGCACCCGCTTCGATCATTTTCTTAGCTAGTAAGTAAGTCGCTTCTTCGTTACCGAAACCAGCGTCGATGTCAGCAATAATTGGCACAACGTGAGTTTGGAAACCGTCGATTTGAGCAGTGATTTCAGCAGCTTTAGCAGTATCACCAGCTTCGTTTGCTTTTTTAAGCGCACGGAACAAGTCGTTTAGTTCTTTCGCGTCAGCTTGACGTAGGAAAGTGTAGATTTCTTCGATCAATGCAGGTACTGAAGTTTTTTCGTGCATAGATTGGTCAGGAAGTGGACCGAATTCTGAACGAAGAGCTGCAACCATCCAACCTGAAAGGTAGATATAGCGACGTTCAGTTGTACCGAAGTATTTTTTGTTCGCAATCATTTTTTGTTGTGCGATGAAACCGTGCCAGCAACCTAATGATTGAGTGTATTTGCTAGAATCAGCATCATAAGCAGCCATATCACGACGCATAATAGCAGCTGTATATTTCGCAATGTCTAAACCAGTTTTGAAACGGTTTTGCATTTGCATACGTGCAGCATCTTCTGGGCTAATATCGCGCCAAGTGCTTCCGAATTTTGCTTTTAATTCACGGATTGCATCAATCGCTGTTAAGTATGTAGACATGATATGTTCCTGTAATAATATTAGGATTTTTCTGCAACGTAAGGCTAAAATCATACCCTCGAATGATTGTTCAGATTTAGAACACTTCGTTGCGATAGACACAGAGTAGATTGACTAAAAAAATTAATCCAATATTCTGCATTAATTTTCGGTATTTATTTAAAAAATATGTAGATTAAAGTCGTATTATAATAATTAACCAATATTCATAAGCATTTGTATTTAAATACTTTTATTAATATATTTTGCTAATTTTCTTGTCTATTTTTCAAACATTTTGATGAATTATTCTTCATTAGACTTAAGTCGACTGAGCATTCACTTTAAAAAAAAACAGCATTTTTTACGCCATTTTTGCCCAAATTTACCGAGCTAAATACTCGGTTATTCCGTCTTCAAATGATCATACAAATGAGATATTTCATCTAATTTTTTTGTTTTATGAATATCACTTCGCATAAACAAGATTGCTCCGTATTTTTATTTCATTTACTTAAAAATATCGGTCTAAACAGGTAATAAGTATTTAAGATAATATATGCTGGCACTTCAGCAAATTTGTCTTAAAACTGCCGATTTTTAGTACAAAGTACACGTCATTTTTTCATCCATTTTTTACACAAGCCTTAGTAGTTATGGCATAATCAGATAAATTTCATGATTTTATTGTCGGTATTTATTTTATGAATCTGGAGCGGGTCGATCTCAATCTATTAATTTATCTTGATGTACTACTTCGTGAAAAAAATGTGACTCGTGCTGCCGAGCAACTGGGTGTAACTCAGCCTGCGATGAGTAATATTTTACGTCGTCTACGCAACTTATTTAATGATCCACTTCTTATTCGTTCTTCAGAAGGTATGACACCTACAGAACGTGCACTTGAATTACAGCCACGTATCCGTGATGCACTTTCTGACCTTTCGATGATTTTGGAACCCCGTACCGAGTTCCGACCTTACACTTCAAATCGTGTCTTCCGCATCATGACTTCAGATTATGCTGAAGCAACACTGGTACCGCGCCTAGTAAAAGCTTTGCGCTCCGAAGCACCCAATGTGGTTCTGGACTTTTTAACACCAAGTGATGTGTCTTATCGAGATATGGAACAAGGTAAAGTAGACTTGGCGATTAACCGCTTTAATGAAATTCCGCAAAGTTTTCACCAAGTATTGGTCTGGCGTGACAGTTTTTCATGCCTTTTAAATGCCAAGCACCCTGCTGCAAATAATTTAAACCTGAAAAGTTATCTAGATGCACAACACATTTGGGTGTCTAAAACAGGTATGGGTGTTAGTTTTGGTGTCAATCCTGAAAAACAAGCGGGTCTTGGTTGGATTGATCAAGCCTTAGAACGTATTGGCCAAAAACGTAAAATTTCAGTTTTCACCCGTCATTATCAAATGCCAGGCTTATTGGCATCGAATGTTGACTTAGTTGCGACTCTGCCAAGCCGTATTGCTCGCCTTCAAGCTAAAAGTCAAAACCTATTACTTCGTGATCCTCCATTCTATATTCCTGAATTTGAATTAAAAATGGCGTGGTGTCCTTTACTTCATCATCACCCTGCTCATCGCTGGTTACGTCAACTGATTTTGTATGTTGCACGTCAAATGATTGAAGAAGAAAATCGCGAATACTTAATGAATAACTCTCAGTTTTCACAGTATCAGTAATTAATTCTTTAATTCCTTATTAATTCAAACGTATACTGTCACTATATAGGTAGTAGTTAAGACTACTACCTTGCCCATTTTTGTGTTAGAAATACAGAAAAATAGAATGAATCACAAACAGGTGTATTCGTGAGCCTTTTCCAAAATATTGTCATTATTATTCTCCTGATCGTCGGTGCAGGTTTTCTTTCCTTAACAGAAATTGCCCTCGCGGGTGCACGAAAAGTAAAACTTAAAATTTTGGCTGAATCTGGAGATTCACGTGCACAACGTGTGCTTGACTTACAAGCCAACTCAGCAGACTTTTTCGCCGCATCACAAATTGGCTTAAATGCCGTGGCAATTCTCGGTGGTATTTTGGGTGAAGGTGCATTTCGCCCCTATTTCATTACCTTAGTGACCCGTTTTTATCAGGGCCCGTGGACTGAAACCATTGGTTTCACCCTGTCGTTTACTTTAGTCACCTCCTTATTCATTCTATTTGCTGATTTAATGCCAAAACGTTTGGCGATGATCGCACCTGAAAAAATTGCCGTTGCTGTTGTTGACCCAATTCAAATCTTTATTAAGGTGTGTAAGCCAATGGCATGGGTGATTAATGCCATTGCCAATTTGTTGTTTCGTTTATTCAAAGTGAATACAACACGTGATGACAATATTACCTTTGATGATATTTCAGCCGTGATGGATGCCGGTGCTCAAGCTGGTGTACTACAAAAGCAAGAACACCACTTTATTGAAAACGTATTTGAGCTGGAAGAACGTAACGTCCCTTCAAGTATGACTACACGTGAAAACGTGGTGTACTTTACCCTAAAAGAATCAGAAGCCAGTATTCGTCAAAAACTCGCTGAATTTCCATATTCGAAGTTTTTGGTCTGTAGTGAAAATATTGATGACGTGATTGGCTATGTGGATGCCAAAGATATTTTGGTTCGTATCCTCAACAATCAGTCACTTCTACAGCTCAATGAAAATACTATTCGTAATGTCCTCACGATTCCAGATACATTAACACTGTCTGAATTACTCGATCGCTTTCGTTCAACCAAAGAAAAATTTGCCGTAGTAATTAACGAATACGCGTTGGTTGTCGGCGTTATTACCCTCTCCGACATTATGATTACCGTGATGGGCGACTGGGTAACACCGATTGAAGCAGAACAACAAATTATTAAACGTGATGCAGATTCTTGGCTTATCGATGGCAGTACACCAATTGAAGATTTAAAGCATGCCCTCGCTTTAGATGAAATGCCCGATGAAGAAAACTATGAAACCCTTGCGGGCTTTATGATGTTTAAACTGCGTAAAATTCCACGTCCAGCTGACTTTGTTACTTATCATGGCTACAAATTTGAAGTTGTGGATGTAGATCACTTTAAAATTGACCAATTATTAGTGACCCGCTTACAACAGACTGAAACTGAACTTGATACACCAGAAGAATCGGATTAATTCGATTCTTCTTTTTTCTAAAACAATAAAATATAAATACGATGGAATACGAAGATGTCTTTTTCACTTAAAGCGATTTTGACTTGCTTTAGTTTTTATACTGGGGCTTATCTGATCTATTATTTTTTCAAAGCTCATCCACAACCTTTATTTCTATTGCTCGGTGTTGCACTGATCGTCACTGCTTGGTTTTTAACGCCTTATCCTTATGAACGTGGCAGACAACAATATGACGAAACCATGCGTTTTGGTCTGTTCTTTTATAATCCCTTAATTTTTTGGTTCCGATTTTTTAGTTGGCCGATTCGGACGCTACTGTCTATTTTTGCTTAAGCGCACTTATTGTGATCAAACTGGATCTACACGCACTTACAGTTCTCTACAGATGTTGAATATATGTAAACAGACCACTTTTTTTGAATAAAAATTAAAATAAATCGAAAAACTACCCCTCCTTAATACCTTCATTATTAATGACTATTTTTCATCAAAATAGTGATGTATTTCACATTTTTTCACCTTTGTTTTGACTGATGAAATTTCTCTTTATGCTCTGCCCTTGGATTTAAAAACAGCTTTATATTTCAAAGGAATGAACCATGTTAACCGTACTCGGTTTGGGCATGATCTTGTGCTTTATGTATTTGATCATGTCGAAACGCTTAAGCCCACTTGTTGCTCTGACTTTAATTCCCCTACTTTTTGCCTTGATTGCGTGGTTACTTGGTTTTTATTTTGACAGCTTGTCACACATACAAATAAATGAAATTGGCGACATGATGATTGAAGGTGTAAAAAAACTTGCACCGACTGGCATCATGCTGCTTTTTGCGATTCTGTATTTTGCCATCATGATTGATACAGGTTTGTTCGACCCTTCGGTGAAATTTATTTTAAAAATGGTCAAAGGTGATCCCTTAAAAGTCGTTCTTGGAACCATTACCCTGACGTTAATTGTCTCTTTGGATGGAGATGGTTCCACAACCTATATGATCTGTGTTGCTGCCATGCTGCCACTCTATAAGCGCTTAGGTATGAGCCCATTGATTATGGCATGTTTGATTATGCTCTCTAGCGGCATTATGAACCTTACGCCATGGGGTGGGCCTACAGCCCGCGCCGCCAGCGCACTTCATGTCGACCCAAGTGATGTTTTTGTTCCGATGGTTTTACCGATGCTATTTGCCATCGGCTGGTTGTACTTTTTGGGAACCATGTATGGCCGAATGGAAAGAAAGCGTCTGGGAATTGTCCAATTGGATATCAGCCATGGTGAAAACATTCAAATTTCAGATAATCCAGAAGCCAACCGCGCAGATCTACGTTGGTTCAATGCACTGTTAACCGTCGTTCTGATGATTTGTCTGGTTTTTAGTATTTTACCTATGCCTATTTTATTCATGGTGGCTTTGTGTATTGCGCTAGTCGTCAACTACAAAAATGTCGACTTGCAGAAAAAATTAATCGCACATCATGCAGGTAGTGCTTTAAATGTGGTCGGTATTATTTTTTGCTGCAGGTATTTTTACCGGTATTTTAGCTGGAACAGGCATGGTAGAAGCCATGTCTAAAGAACTTGTGGCGATCATCCCTGAAAGTATGGGTCCCTATTTAGCACCGATTACTGCTGTGATCAGTATGCCGATGACTTTCTTTATGTCGAATGATGCTTTCTATTTTGGGGTTTTACCAATTCTTTCCGATGCTGCCGCTCATTATGGAATTGCACCTGTAGAAATGGCACGTGCCTCCATCGTAGGGCAACCTGTACACCTACTCTCTCCGCTTGTTCCTTCGACCTATTTACTCTGTGGACTTGCAGGTATCGAGTTTGGACAACATCAGAAATTTACCATTATCTAGGCTGTAATCACCTGTTTTGTCATGTTAGCAGCAGGTCTGATCTTTGGAATGTTTCCGTTTTATTCGAGCTTAACTTAAAAATTTAAAGATAAAAAAAGCACCATCAGGTGCTTTTTTATGCTTAACAATACTGAACTAGCCAGTGTTTTACACTCACAGGTTCATTTGTAGTGATTAATGCTTTGAAATTAATGCTTCTAGAACTGCTTCATAATGTATGCGAATGTCATCTTCTAAAATTTTATAAACATTGTCGAATTGCACCATTGGCCAGCCTTCTTTCCAAAATGGGAAAATGTTATGCAGGTCATGAGTCACCGTTGCGTCTTCACGTACAATCGCTTGTGCAACTTGTGACAATACTTGTGCAGTTTCAGCACCATCAATCGCTAAATAATCGATACCACGAACTTTCAAAATACGGATACGATCTTTTTTGTAGCGGATTTTTTTACTTTGGCCTTCATTTAAGCCTAAAGCCAAAGTCACAGCTTCAACAAATTTATCTTCAAATGCTTGATTTAATTTCACCAAAGCTTGTTTATGAGCCTCTTGACGACCAGCTTTCCCCCCACTACGAATCACTTCATTTGCTTCAGTATTTAAAACATCTGATTTCATCGACTGAAGAATGTCTAGAATTTCGATATCGCTTAATGTTTCAGGAGAGTGATCAGTCATAAACTGCCTATAAAAACTTAATATTCAATAAGTATGTATTTTCGCATAAAAGCAGCGTGAAAACTGCGACCTTCGCTATAGAAATTGCGTTTTCTCTTATAATGTTCAGATATACAACATGATTTAGAAAAAAATTATGTCAAAAATATCGAAATCAACTATATTACTTTCACGCTTTAATACTAACGTCACAATATGGCTCAAAAGAAACAGGCTGCACTTTACCTTCAACAACTGAAACAGCAATATCCAGCAGCCTTTAAACATAATTATTTATTTTATAGCCAACTGAAAACTCAAGGCATTTTAGACGAACTCAAAGAACTCATTCCTTGGGTTTTGGCGGCGATGATTTTTATTTCTTTGAGCATGAGTATTGGTCATGCAGTGCAACTATATTTTCCAGATATGAGTGAGTTTCGCGCTCATGGTGTTGCTGTACTGAGTATTATGCTGTTTTTCATGCTGGTTGTGCCCTTAGTCATCAAGCAAATCAAGCACAGTTCAATGTCACTGTATCAAAGTTTGAAGAATACGCCGTTCAGACTTACGATTGTAATTTTATTACAGTTACTCAATATCGCCTTTTTACAAAGCACCTTCGTTCAATCTGTATTGTTCTTTTTTGCCATGAGTTTCGGCTTTGTGCGTTTTTATAAAGAAAATCTATTCAAAGGTGGAAGTAACACCCAAGAATACTATTTTCTGCATGAAACACGTCGTATTGCTTATTGGTCGTATAAACAAATGCTTAAAGCCAAATTTCGTTTAACGCTCAGTAATCCGAATCAAGCAAACTACAAGCGGTTATCTGAGCGCTTTACCCAGTTCCAAAATTTGCACATACAAATGCTACATCAGGAAAATCAGCTGTGTAAAAAGCTAAAGCACCAAAATGTTGAACATTATCTTGATGAGTTAATGAAATAAGTCGGCGTTAATGAAGTGCAATAATCTTTCAATCACAGCTCAAAAAGTCCTTCAATACATCACTAGTTTTGAATATTTTCAACTTATATGCATGAATTGATTGATTTTAAAACAAACACCATCAAATACACTTGCCAAGCTCCATTTCGTCCTCTATTATTGCGCACATGCCCGAGTGGTGAAATCGGTAGACACAGGGGATTTAAAATCCCCCGCCCACAAAGCGTGCCAGTTCGAGTCTGGCCTCGGGCACCATTCTTATACTTCTAAGATTGGTGCAATAAAAGATCCAGCAATTTGCTGGTTTTTTTATGCCTAAAATTTAAAAACTTATTATTATTCAATGCCAATACCTTCAGATTTTGATCTCCCTGCACTACAACTTAAGCATCCCGATGCTTTTTATCAACGGTTGCTGTTTGCGCATTTTAAAATCATCAATCTAACGCCCACTGCACCTATTTTAATCTTTAGCTTTTGCCTGATACTTTTTATCTCACTTGGCAGCGCAGCACTTGGGCATATACTTTCAACGGCACTTTCAATTCACGCCCCAAAAATGGCGTTCAATCTTGGTGTATTGATTATTCTTCCTTTAATCTATTGCTATGTCTGGTATGCACATTATCAAGCACGTTTTAGCAGTAAGTTTGCAGTTCAACGTCTGCAAATACAGCTGTATCTCCTTGGGGGATTCACACTTCTCCTTACTATAAACTTTAAGTATCTACAAACAGATGTATTAAACCTCATCAGTCTCTGTGGACTTTTTTTTCAGTCTGTTTTTATGTGTATTTACTGAATTATTTTATAAACCTGAAAGCAGCGCCATTGAAAGAGTAAAACTACAAAAGCTTCGCCAACTGGCATTTTGGTCTTATCAACAATCTTTAAAACAAAAAGAACATCAATCGTATTTCTACGCCCTACACTTACAAGCCATGCAAGAAGAACAGAAACTATCAGCATCGATCAAATCATCCTTTAAAGATTTTATAGACAAAGCCCAATGAATTGTTTAAATCCCTAGACACAAAAAAGCCCTGTCACTACAGGGCTTTTCTTAAAGTTCAATTACCATTCTCTGTTAGCAACCAACTCTTCCATTTCAATATCCATATGGCCTTCATCTTGCAGCACCATCATCATGGCTTCTGCAATATAATCTGCAGCCGTATCATCCAAAGACGAATCTAAATCTTCAAATTGAGGTTTCATCTTATTGAGCTGTGCAACCGTTTCATTGGCAAAATGGTAGATATCAGTTGAACTTAGATCTGCTTTTGCAATTTTCTTCGCAAATTGAACAACCAATAACTTCACCTCTGCAACCAACACATCTGGGTAATATTCATCATCAAACATGGGTAGCAGTAAATCTGCAAACATACGAAACTCTATCACAAAACATTCAGGGCGCTTATATAACACAAATACTACAATTCACCAAATTTATTGGGATTCACTATTTTCAAATCAGTCTGCATTCTGCATGGCTTGCCAAACACGTATCGCATCTACCGTCGCTTTGACGTCATGTGCTCGAACCATACATGCACCTTGTTGAATGCTGAGTAGATGCGCTGCAATCGAGCCTACAGCGCGATTTTGTGCATCTGCACCGCCAAGTGCTTCACCGATAAAACGCTTACGAGATAATGCCGACAGGATCGGATAGCCCATGTCATTCAATTGATAGAATTGCTGTAAAAGCTTTAAGTTTTGCTGCGCATTTTTAGCAAAACCAAAACCCGGATCAATCATAATGTTTTCTGCACGCACACCTGCATCTAATGCATCTTGCACACGTTGCTTTAATTCATCGATGACGTCAGCCACGACATCTTGATACTGATCTAGATTATTCATCGTGGTAGGTTCGCCACGCATATGCATAATGATCACTGGAATATCCAGTTTTGCAGCGGTTTCTAAGGCATTCGGCCGAGTTAATGCACGTACATCATTCCAGATATGCGCACCTGCTTGAACCGCTGCCTCAATCACCTCAGGTTGCGAGGTATCGATAGAAATCACCACATTGTGTTTAGATAAGGCTTCAACGACGGGTACGACTCTTCGAATTTCTTCTTCAACCTCAACAACAGATGCGCCTGGACGTGTTGACTCACCACCGACATCAATCACTGTCGCGCCATCCACTATCATTTGTAAGGCATGTGCTATAGCTTGGTCTTTACCATTGTGTTTGCCACCATCACTAAAAGAGTCCGGTGTGACATTTAAAATCCCCATCACATGTGGCTCTGACAAATCTAATTGCAAATTACCACAGTTTAAAATTTTATTAGGCAAAGACACCAACTTCATATTACACATCCCAGATTTTGCTGCGCTTATTTTAACGCTAAGTTTGCTCAGCATTTCGTTCACATGCATTTATTTTCATATAAAAAAACCACCCGAAGGTGGTTTTAAAATTTTATGCTTTTGGCAATGACGGTAATGGTGGTGGAACATCTGGACCATCCGTTGGTGTGACATCAATCACTGGATTCTCAGCGATGTACACTTTTGGTGGTTGAGGTTCACGACCTTCCATAATGTCACGGATTTGATCACGATCAATGGTTTCCCATTCAAGCAATGCTTTCACCATGGCATGTGCAATATCTTTGTTATTTTCAAGAATATCGCGAGCAACTTTATATTGCTCATCTAAAATACGGCGAACTTCACGGTCAACTTCAAGCTGCGTTGCTTCGGAAATCACACGACTTCCTAAACCACCCATGAATGACTGCTGTGAATCATCTTCGTAAACCATGACGCCCATTTTATCGGACATACCGTATTTAGTAACCATTGCTCGTGCCATTTTCGTTGCACGTTCAAAGTCATTTGAAGCACCAGTCGACATTTGGTTAATGAAGACTTCTTCTGCAATACGACCACCAAACAAAATTGAAAGTTCATTCAACATTTTGTCTTTGTAATGGCTGGTTTGGTCATGTTCAGGCAACTGCCAAGTCACACCCAGTGCCCAACCACGCGGCATAATTGTCACTTTATGCACAGGGTCTGTACCCGGCAATATTTCAGCAACAATTGCATGACCTGCCTCATGATAAGCCGTCGCACGACGTTCTTCTTCACGAATCACCATCGATTTACGTTCAGGACCCATGTAAAGCTTGTCTTTTGCATCTTCAAAGTCATGCATATCGACCGTGTTCTTGTTACGACGTGCAGCAAACAGTGCCGCTTCGTTTACAAGGTTAGCCAACTGAGCGCCTGAGAAGCCCGGTGTACCACGTGCCAAGACTTTAACATCTACACCAGTCACAGAAGGTAATTTTTTCAAATGTACATTGAGGATTTGCTCACGACCTTTAATATCCGGTAGAGATACCATCACTTGACGGTCAAAACGACCCGGACGAAGTAAAGCTTTATCCAATACGTCAGCACGGTTTGTTGCAGCAATAACGATAATACCTTCGTTGCCTTCAAAGCCATCCATTTCAACCAACATTTGGTTTAATGTTTGCTCACGCTCATCATTACCACCACCTGTGCCTGAACCACGGTGACGACCAACGGCATCGATCTCATCGATGAAAATGATACATGGCGCATGACGCTTTGCTTGTTCAAACATGTCACGGACACGGGACGCACCCACACCTACGAACATTTCAACAAAGTCAGAACCCGAAATACTAAAGAACGGTACTTTCGCTTCACCCGCAATCGCTTTAGCAAGTAAAGTTTTACCCGTACCCGGAGGACCAACCATAAGCACGCCTTTTGGAATGCTTGCACCAAGTCGTTTGAACTTAGATGGATCTTTTAGGAAGTCAACGATTTCAACAACTTCTTGTTTAGCTTCATCACAGCCCGCAACATCAGTAAATGTCACTTTGATTTGGTCTTCAGACAGCATTTTTGCTTTTGACTTACCAAAACTCATTGGGCCATTCTTACCACCAGCTCCACCACCCATGTTGCGCATAAAGAACATGAATAACAGAATGATTAAAAGAACAGGGAAACTTGCAATCAGAAGTTGCATCAAAATACTTTGACGCTGTGGCGCTGTACCTTCAACAACAACATTGTTCTTGATCAGGTTCGGCATAAGTTCAGGATCTTGAACCGCAGGACGGATACTTTCAAACTCTGAACCGTTTGATTTTTCGCCACGAATTCTTTCGCCATCAATGGTGACTTGTTTAATCTGACCCGCATTTACGGCTGCCACAAACTCAGAATAGTTCATCGCGGTCGGTTGATTGCGGTCATTGACGTTGCTGAAGATTAAAACCAGCACGCCTAGGATAACCAGCCACAACACGGCATTCTTAAAAAGATCGCTCAAAGCTTTATTCCCATTTCTATCTAATTCGTTCAATCCCATTTACATGGGTGACTCTAATACTTACGCTGCAGAGTAGCTTCGCAATAATTTAAAAACGTACAAAATGCACAATTTTTAACGAGTTGGCAAGTAAACTTTACTTGAAAGCTTTCTTACGTCCCTGCCCGATTAAAAACACTTCTTTAGATCGAGCACGTGAAGCCGCCGGTTTTGCTGTTTTCAGCACATCAAATGTGTCTACAACTTGCTTACGGTATTCATCAAATCCAACACCTTGGAACACTTTAACAACAAATTGTCCATTTGGTCCAAGAACCTTTTGAGCAAAGTCGATTGCTAATTCACAAAGATAGATCTGACGCGGTTGATCTACAGCCTTATTACCTGATGTATTGGGGGCCATATCTGAAATTACAACGTCTACAGTACGTCCATCTAAAATTTTTAACAATTCATCGAACACTTCTTGTTCACGAAAGTCACCTTGCAAGAAGGTCACATCGGGTAAAGCATCCATTGGTAAAATATCAGAAGCAATCACCAAACCTTTGTCGCCAACAAGTTTACCGGCAATTTGCGACCAACTACCTGGTGCAGCACCTAAGTCGACAACGGTCATGCCTGGCTTGATCAATTTGTATTTTTCTTGAATTTCAAGCAATTTATAAGCGGCACGCGCACGATATCCTTCCTTTTGTGCTTTTTTCACAAAGGGGTCATCAAGATGCTCACGCATCCAGTCACGACTACTTTTGGATAATTTCTGGTTAGTAATGCGGGTAGCCATAACTCTCTAAATAAAAAAAACTTCTCAGTCTTGATTGTACGTGAAATTCAGCACTTTTGCAGTAGACATGTGTATCTAAAAAGCATCTTAAATCATGTTTTTTTCAATAATCTTCATCGAGAAAATGCCGATTAAATACAGCGCTTCAACTTTGATTTTGCTATACTAGGTCGTTTTTAAAATTAGGTTATATTTATGGCGGCTTTATCTATTCAAGAACGTAAACGCTTACGTCAAATTGGTCACACTCTAAACCCAGTTGTAATGGTTGCGGACAAAGGCTTATCAGAAAGCGTTGTTGAAGAATTAAACCGTGCGTTAAACGACCATGAGTTAATTAAAGTGAAAGTTGTGGCAGAAGACCGCGAAGCACGTGCTGCAATGATTACTGAAATTGCGACTGTTTCAGGTTCTGAAGTTGTTCAAACGATTGGTAAGATTGCTTTGATTTACCGCAAAGCGGCAAAACAAAATGCAAAACTGTCTAACCTTGTTCGCTACGCACACCTGTCTAACTAATCATTTATGGCAAGTTTCGAACTCAGCGCTTTTGATCGTCGCTTTCAGGCTGTATCAGTCGTTGGTGCTATCGAACAACAAAGCCCATATACTTTAAATGTGGGTTATTGGATTCGAGACCCAAACCAACTGATTCAATGGCCAGAATTGGTATCAGCTCACCCACGAATCGATTTTTTGTGGGAAGACACCTGCTATGAAATTTTCATTGGGGTTCAAGGCGAAGACTACTACCGCGAAGTCAACCTCTCCCCTTCCCAAGCATGGCAAGCTTACCAGTTTGAAGAATATCGCTATCCAGAAGATATGCCGCCACAAGCTGCTTACGATATTGAACTGAATCAGTTGAAACGGACGCACTATGGCTTAAATGTCAGTCTTGATCTGACAGAATTTATGCTGAAGTACAAACTTAAATGGGAAGATCTATATATCGGTCTAACTGCTGTACTGAAAACTCCTCAAGGTGAACAGTACTATGCCATGCAGCATAGTAGTCCAAATGCTGACTTTCACAACAAACGTGATTGGCTACATCAGTTCTAAACTTTTTAATGTTTTGATCTTCGATAAAAAGCAAAAGTACGATCTTTTGCTTTTTTATTGCCTGCTTATTTTTAAATAAGTGCTTTGTACTTAAATGTACTATTCACAATAAGGGAGCCATTAATGGCTCCCTTATGCATATATAGCGTTAACTTTAAGTTTAATTCGCTCTCACCCAATCCAGCTCCCTGGAATGACTAGACTTAGCTTAAGCGTATTAAAATTCATGTCATTCACAATTAACTTTTAAGATCTGTGGTTTGATCCGTAACATCAGCTTTCACTGGTGAAACTTTTTTCCACGCTTCTAAAGTATGTTCCTTAGAACGCTTAAATGTTTCTGTTAGATGATCTTTGTGCTTTCCTGAAATTTGGGTCACATCTTCTTTCAGCTCTTTTCCAAGTTTTGAAAGATCATCAATAACCGTATTAAACTCAGTTTTCACAAATTCTTTGAGTTCGCTAAAATCTTTTTGCGATGAACCAAACTGAACTTTTAACTGATCAAGTTTATTCAATACATCTTGCTTCAACTGACGCAATTGATCTTGCACACTGGCATTCAACTGCTTTGCCTCTGCTCCGATCTTTCCTTTGCTTTCAGTGACCGCTTCTGTGGCTTGAACACTTGCCTCTTTTGCAACTTGTTCAAGCTTTTCAGCACCTTCGATAACGACTTCTTTCAGGGAGGTTTTAGCCGCTGTTTGTTTTTGTTGTGTTGCCATGACTTTGTACCTATAGTTTTTGCTGACCGACCCACATTAGCGCTTTTTGATAAATTTTAATTTATGATTTGTCTGACAATAATTAATTGCTTACATTTTTCTAAGATTTTGCAAAACCAAACTTTATTCTAAAATGCAAGCGCTTTATCTGCTTTATTCCTGATATTTACGATGGACTTTCAGTGGCTTTCTGCGTATAATGCCGTGTTAAGTTCAAGCGAGCAGATGTAAGGAGGGTAGGTTTTTAAGCAGCCTTCCTTTTTTTTCGTCTTCTCGCTTTTTTACAGCCTAAATTTCAGGAGCTTTGGTTTGAGCACCCCAGCAATTTTAGCCCTTGCCGACGGAACTATCTTTAAAGGTACTTCTATTGGCGCATCGGGTAGTACGACTGGTGAAGTCGTTTTTAATACAGCAATGACTGGCTATCAAGAAATTTTGACTGACCCTAGTTATGCACAACAACTTGTGACACTAACTTACCCACATATCGGTAACACAGGTTGTAATGATGAAGACGCTGAGTCAGGTCGAATTCATAAAGTATGGGCTAACGGATTGATCATTCGTGACCTACCTTTATTGCATAGCAACTTCCGTGCTGAGCAATCACTTGGTGATTACCTTGAACAACACAATGTTGTTGCTATTGCAGACATCGATACACGTAAATTAACGCGTATTCTGCGAGCAAAAGGTGCACAAAATGGTTGTATCCTTGCTGGCGAAAACATTACAGAAGAAGAAGCTTTAGCTAAAGCACGCGCTTTTGGTGGTTTAAATGGTTTAGACCTTGCAAAAGAATGCTGTGACCCTGAAGGCTTTGAATGGACTGAAGGTTCTTGGACATTAGGTAAAGGTTTCTCTCAGCCTGAAGCTAAATTCCATGTTGTTGCATACGATTACGGTGTCAAAACCAACATCTTACGTATGCTCGCAGACCGCGGTTGTAAATTGACTGTCGTGCCTGCGCAAACTCCTGCTGCTGACGTACTTGCATTGAATCCAGATGGCGTGTTCTTATCGAACGGCCCCGGCGATCCAGCTGCATGTGACTACGCAATTGAAGCTGTAAAAACAATTGTAGAAGATGCTCGCAATGTACCAGTATTTGGTATTTGCTTGGGTCACCAAATTCTTGCACTTGCTTCAGGTGCAAAAACTGTGAAAATGCCTCACGGCCACCACGGTGCCAACCACCCTGTTCAAAACATGGAAACTGGTATTGTGATGATTACTTCGCAAAACCATGGCTTCGCAGTAGATGCAGAAACATTACCTGCAAACTTGAAAGCTACGCACAAATCACTGTTCGACCAAACCCTACAAGGGATTCACCGTACAGATAAACCTGCGTTCAGTTTCCAAGGTCACCCCGAAGCAAGCCCTGGTCCACATGACTGCGCACCATTGTTCGATCATTTCATCGAACTTATCGAAGCATCTAAGAAGTAATTAAGGAAGCATCATGGCTAAACGTACAGACATTAAAAGCATCTTAATTATTGGTGCTGGTCCGATTGTCATCGGTCAAGCATGTGAGTTTGACTACTCAGGTGCTCAAGCATGTAAAGCACTTCGTGAAGAAGGCTACCGTGTTATTTTGGTGAACTCTAACCCAGCAACCATTATGACTGACCCTGCTATGGCAGATGCCACTTACATCGAGCCAATCACTTGGCAAACTGTAGCTGCAATCATTGAGAAAGAACGCCCAGACGCAGTTCTTCCTACAATGGGTGGTCAAACAGCATTGAACTGTGCACTTGCACTCGATGCCAACGGTATTCTAGAAAAATACAATGTTGAATTGATTGGCGCGACCAAAGAAGCGATCGAAAAAGCGGAAGACCGTAAACTTTTCGATATCGCAATGCGCAAAATCGGTTTGGAATGCCCTCGCGCTGACGTTGCAGAAAGCATGGAACACGCACTTGAAATTCAAGCGCGTTTCGGCTTCCCTGTCATTATCCGTCCATCATTCACTATGGGTGGTTCAGGCGGCGGTATCGCATACAACCGTGAAGAATTCATTGAAATCTGTGAACGCGGTTTCGATCTTTCTCCAACTAAACAATTATTGATCGATGAATCATTAATTGGTTGGAAAGAGTACGAAATGGAAGTTGTTCGTGACAAAAACGACAACTGTATCATTGTATGTACCATTGAAAACTTTGACCCAATGGGCGTGCACACAGGTGACTCAATCACTGTTGCTCCTGCACAAACATTGACTGACAAAGAATTCCAACTTTTACGTAATGCATCTTTAGCTGTACTTCGTGAAATTGGTGTTGAAACTGGCGGCTCTAACGTTCAGTTCGGTATCAACCCGAAAGACGGCCGTATGGTTGTGATCGAGATGAACCCACGTGTTTCTCGTTCATCTGCACTTGCGTCTAAAGCAACAGGTTTCCCAATTGCGAAAATCGCGGCGAAATTGGCTGTAGGTTATACCCTTGATGAGTTGAAAAACGACATCACTGGCGGTACAACCCCTGCATCTTTCGAACCTGCGATCGACTATGTTGTAACCAAGATTCCTCGTTTCAACTTCGAGAAATTCCCGCAAGCTGACGCAACTTTGACGACTCAGATGAAATCTGTAGGTGAAGTCATGGCCATTGGCCGTAACTTCCAAGAGTCTGTGTCTAAAGCACTTCGTGGTCTTGAAGTGGGCGCATGTGGTTTTGACGAAAAAATCGCTGTGGGCACTGAAGGCGCACGTGAGAAAATTCTTGTTGAATTGAAAGTGCCAGGTCCAGAGCGTATTTGGTATGTAGGCGATGCATTCCGTCACGGTTTCACCCTTGATGAAGTATTTGAAGCAACCAAAATTGACCGTTGGTTCTTGATTCAAATCGAAGACATCATCAAAACTGAAAACCAAATCAAAACTTTAGGTTTTGGTGATTTGAACGCTGACAACATCCGTTCGTTCAAACGCAAAGGTTTATCTGACCTTCGCATTGCGGACTTGATGGGCATTTCACAAAAACAATTCCGTAAACACCGTTGGAACTTGGGTGTAACTCCAGTTTACAAACGTGTAGATACATGTGCTGCAGAGTTTGAATCTGACACAGCTTACATGTACTCAACTTACGATGAAGAGTGTGAAGCAAACCCATCGAACCGTGACAAAATCATGGTCATCGGTGGCGGACCAAACCGTATTGGTCAAGGTATCGAATTCGATTACTGCTGTGTACACGCTGCCCTTGCAATGCGTGATGACGGCTATGAAACCATCATGGTGAACTGTAACCCTGAAACTGTTTCTACGGATTACGACACATCAGATCGTTTGTACTTCGAACCAATCACTTTGGAAGATGTACTTGAAATCGTGCGTATCGAGAAACCTAAAGGCATTATCGTTCAGTACGGCGGTCAAACTCCGCTTAAATTGGCTCGCGCTTTAGAAGAAGCTGGTGCACCAATCATCGGTACATCACCAGACGCAATTGACCGTGCAGAAGACCGTGAACGTTTCCAACAAATGATTCAACGTCTGCAACTTCGTCAACCAAACAACAGCATTGTAAAATCTGCTGAAGAAGGTATGGCTGAAGCAGCAAAAGTTGGCTACCCACTTGTAGTACGTCCTTCGTATGTCCTTGGTGGCCGTGCGATGGAAATCGTGTACAACGACGACGAATTGAAACGCTACTTACGTGATGCGGTTCAAGCATCTAACGAAGCGCCAGTACTTCTTGACCACTTCCTAGACGATGCGATTGAAGTTGACGTGGACTGCGTATCTGACGGTAAAGACGTTGTGATCGGCGGTATCATGCAGCACATCGAACAAGCGGGTATTCACTCAGGTGACTCAGCATGTTCTATTCCTCCTTACTCTTTATCTAAAGAAGTTCAGGACGAAATGCGCCGTCAAACCATCGCTATGGCAAAAGAGCTTGGCGTAATCGGTTTGATGAACGTACAGTTTGCGGTTAAAGGTACTGACGTATACATCTTAGAAGTGAACCCACGTGCATCACGTACTGTTCCATTCGTATCTAAGTGTATCGGCGAATCTTTAGCAAAAGTTGCTGCACGTTGTATGGCAGGTCAATCTCTAGAATCTCAAGGATTCACTACAGAGATTATTCCTGAACACTTCTCTGTAAAAGAAGCGGTGTTCCCATTCAATAAATTCCCTGGTGTTGACCCAATTCTTGGCCCTGAGATGAAATCTACAGGCGAAGTGATGGGTGTAGGTAAAACATTTGGTGAAGCGTTCTATAAAGCTGTGTTAGGCTCTAATGACCGTTTACCAGGCCTACCAACGGAAGGCGAAGTAAAACATGCATTCTTATCTGTTCGTCATTCTGACAAGCCTCGTGCTGTTGGTATTGCGAAACAGTTGACAGATCTTGGCTTCAAAGTCATCGCTACTGGCGGTACTTATGATGTGATTAAAGATGCTGGTATTGAATGTGAACGTGTGAACAAAGTGACTGAAGGCCGTCCTAATATCGTAGACCGCTTGAAAAATGGCGAAGTTCACCTCATTATCAATACAACTGAAGGCAAACAGGCTCAAGAAGATTCATTCTCGATCCGTCGCTCTGCATTACAAGGTAAAGTGTATTACACAACTACCCTTAACGGTGCTGATGCAGTATGCCAAGCTTTAGCAATCAAATTGCCAATGGATGTATACCGCTTACAAGACCTTACTAAAGGTTAATTAAGTTACCGAGAAGTCCCGCCACCTCTCGGTGGCGGGCTTTTTTTCATTTCTAGGTCAGTAAAAATTTTACTGATTTTTTCTTTTTACAAACATGAGGGACAACAATGCAACGTTATCCTATGACTCCCGAAGGCAAAATTGCCCTAGAGAAAGAATTACAGCAACTTAAAAGTGTTGATCGTCCACGTATTACTGCAGCAATTGCTGAAGCGCGTGAACATGGGGATTTGAAAGAAAACGCTGAATACCACGCTGCTCGTGAGCAACAAGGTTTCTGTGAAGGCCGTATCCAAGATATCGAAGGTAAATTGGGTGCTTGCCAAGTGATTGATGTTAAATCACTTGAGCAAAATGGCCGTGTGGTTTTCGGTGTGACTGTGACCATTGAAAACTTAGATACCGAAGAACAAAAGACTTATAAAATCGTTGGTGATGACGAAGCAGATTTTAAAATCAACAAAATCTCTGTGAACTCTCCAATTGCTCGTGGTCTTTTGGGTAAAAATGAAGGCGACGATGTAAAAATCAACACACCACAAGGTGAAGTTGAGTACGAAGTTTCTAAAGTTGAATATCTTTAATTCACTAAGATAAGCAATTTTAAGCCCCTCTTTTGAGGGGTTTTTTATTGTTCTAGGTTTTTCGCTTAAGCCAATGCATCCTATCGAGTGACCAAAATGTACGTTCAGCAACAATAGTCGACTGAATACGTCATTGTTCAACTGGCTTATTTCATTAAAGTGTTATTTAAAACAAAAAGAGTCATAACACACGATGAAATTTGGACATGCAAGCCGAACGGCACAAGCTGCTGCTGCCATTCGCGCAAATCATTATCTATATGCGAACGAACCTGTTTTTTCCGACCCATATGCCTTTCATTTCACCAGTCCAATTTGGCGTCGACTGCTTTCAAGTCGTGCATGTATCAAAGCGTTAAATAGCAAAATACCCAATCAAACGTTTGGATTACTCACCGCACAAGTGGTCGCACGTTCACGCTATGCCGAAGATCAATTAGAAATGGCAGTACAACAAGGAATTAAACAATATGTGCTGATTGGTGCCGGCCTAGATTCTTTTGTCCTCCGTTTAGCGCAGAAGTACTCAGATATTAAAATCTTTGAAGTTGATCACCCAGATACTCAGGCATTAAAAATACAAAGTTTACAGAAACTCGGCCATGTTCCAGACCACGTTGAGTTTGTTTCGATTGATTTTGAGAAAGAAAATCTAGCGCATGCCTTAAAACGGAGTTCTTATGATACAAAGCAAACTGCTTTCTTTTCTTGGCTTGGAACGACGCATTATTTAAAACCAGAAACAACTATGAGCACCTTGCAAACTATTGCCGAATTTGCAGCCTCAGGTAGCGAATTGGTTTTAGATTATTCCATTCCCTATCAAGATTTAACTGGTATAGAGCGTGTCGGATCATTTGCTGTTTCCAAATTTACCTATTTTTTAAGTGAACCCATTATTGGGACATTTCACAGTAATGAGTTACACCGTGCCGTGACAAAGCTGGGTTATGTAGTCTTAGAAGATTTATCTGCAAATGAAATTACACAGCGTTATTTTGCAAATCGTAAGGATGGATTACGACATACTCAAGCAACGCATTTGCTGCATTTAAAACGAGCTTAAGTCTTTATCTATAGTCGACATTTATAGCGAGTCAGCTAAAATAGTCACGCGAATCATTATTGCTATTAAACCTTATGTCTGAAAAATTGATTAATTCACCTGTCAATCATTGGTGTGAGTTTGAGTTCATCTCTAAAACAGTGAAGAACCCAAATATTCATATCAAAGGTAATTATTCATATTATTCTGCATATTGGGATCAGGGTTTTGAGCGTTGTGTGGTGCGTTATCTGCATGATAAACCTGCAACACCAGAGAAGCCGATAGACCAGCTACATATCGGTAATTTTGTCTGTTTTGGCGCAGAATGCGTGATTATGATGGGCGGTAACCAACTCCACCGCACAGACTGGATTTCGGCCTTTCCGTTTGATACACGGAGTTTTGTCCCTGCGGGTGACACAATCATTGGTGATGGTTGCTGGATCGGCTCACGTGCCATGATTATGCAAGGTGTGACGCTTGGTGAAGGTGCTGTGGTGGCTACAGGTGCTGTGGTAACTAAAGATGTACCACCTTATGCTGTTGTCGGCGGCGTGCCTGCTCAAATTATTCAATATCGCTTTCCAGAAGAAGATATCAAAAAACTACTTTCCCTCAAGCTCTATGACTTAGATGAAAAGCAGTTTTTAAAGATGCGGGAGCAGTTGCAGACAGATGATATTGAAAAATTATTCCTGTACTTCAAATAACCCTGTTTTAATGTATTGCTTCCAAATATCCTTGAAATTCTTTCTATTTATTTTTGTACCAACACAATATTGATTTAAAATCCGACTCATAGCACTCTCTTTTTGTCCTTGTTGACCTTGAGTTTTATAATTATTTTCTAAATATTGAATTGCATCATATATTTCACAGATTATAGAATTTTTGATATTTGTGTGTTCTACAATCTTTTGATTAATAAAATAGCTTTTTGTCATATACATATCATCAGTACCTTCAAAATAATTATATAAATTATGAATTTGCTTTGTAAGATATGGATAAGTCACTTCAAATAACCCATCAAAAATAAATCCACATAAAATTAAATTTAACTTCGGATTATCAGTCCTTAAAAGTGCGTATTGGTTAATTTTTTTTATCAACTCCCTAGAATTATATTTTTTAGTCATTTGAAAATTAATAATCCAAAAATACAACTCGGAATCACCTTCCTTCGTTGAAATTTCCCCAACTCTAAACAGCTGATCTTTTATTATTTTTTCATGTGATACAGAATTATCTAAATTTGGAAATTTAAACGTAAAATCCACAAATTTTTCAAGATAATCTCCATTCATCTCTGAATCATAGCCATAGTATGATTTGACTGATTGTAATAATTGAGGCTTATTCATTACCAAAACAAAAACAATTTTTGGAATATCAAAAAAGTGCTTAATTCTTTCAATTAGACGAATTGCAAAATCAGGACGACATCGATCCAATTCATCAATAATAAAAACTAAAGGTTTATCTAATTTTCCAGCTAATACAGCAAGTTCTTTCTTAAAGTCATGAATTGTTTGTTTCTCAACCTGATGATTCTCAATTTTCTTTTCGATTTTCTCCTTAACTTTTGCAGCTATTTCCTCACTTGCTGTGTCATACAACGCTTTTCCTTCTTCATATACCTCTTTAAATGCTTCTCCAGCTCCACCCAAGCCAATCCAATGCATGCCCGCTTTAGCCGCAATCATTGGTATGACAGCCGCCAACGATATTAATACTGAAGCAGTCTTAGCATTAAAATCTTTAATTTCATCATCATCAATTTCTTCTGACTCTTTAAAAGTTTGACTTATTTCAGCTGCAATCGTTAAAAATGGATCTTCCAAATAATCATTAGCAAATGCATCCAAATAGATCACGTTATGCTGAGTATCATCTAAATGCTTCGCCCAGTGACGAACAAACCACGTTTTTCCCTCACCCCATCGTGCATCCAAAGCAAGAACAGCTCCGCAATTTAAGCGATCGACGTAATTTGTAAGTTGCTCTCCTAAGCGACGGCGATCCCAAAGATCGCCTTCCCATGCAGTTTCAATATTCTCAAAATTATCTTTAGCCCAGTTTAATTGATTATCCATCATTTCTATTTATATTCATCAAGTTAACTATGTATTGAGTATAGCAGTAGCGCTATAAATTAACATTTAACCCATAAGCATCTCGTAACTTGTCATAGCCTTTTCCTCAAATTCAGACTATAAAGAACTCATAAAATAAAAAGACCCCACTTTTCAGGATGAATGATGACGAGAACCACTCAATTCTCAGGCATATTTATACTTGCCCTGCTGGCAGCAATTGTCGCGACATTTTGCGATGCGATTCATGTCTATACCCAAACGCTTAATTATCCCAACCCATTATTTTTCCATCAGGCTTGGTGGGTATTCCCCGGCTTTTTTATTGCCTTTGCTTTCATGGCATATAGCTATATTCAACTTACGCAACGACTTAAACACAATGTGATGACTCAGCTCAGTTGCCATCATGACGGCACTGCGCCACTCGTCGAGAGCCTAATACTATTTACCATCGTCTATATACTCAGCGGATTTGGCAATTTTCATCCAGAAGCACTTTGTTGGATTTTTTACCTGAGCTTTTTTATTCGCTGGCTATTTAGCTATGAGCGTACATGGCTACTGATATTAGCCATCATGCTTGCCATTGGCGGTATGTTCTTTGAAGGACTATTAGCTGAGTTTGCTTTAGTGAAATATCGCCATGAAGATATTTACAATGTGCCGTATTGGCTGGGTGGCGTATATATGCATGGCGCATTTGCCTTACGTGCAGGCATGCGTCGTTTTGTTTACCGTTAATTTTTTAAATTTGGAAGATTTAGACATAAAAAAAGACCACTCAATCGGAGTGGTCTTTTTTTGAATATGGTGGCTATGACGAGACTTGAACTTGTGACCCCCGCATTATGAGTGCGGTGCTCTAACCAACTGAGCTACATAGCCTTAAACTGTGCGCGCATTATGGAGGGATATTTAAATATCGTCAAGCCCATAATGCGCGTATTTGATCAAAATTTGTTGAAGTGAACCGATAAGCCGGGTTCTGTCGAGGACGATCATTCCTCTAGGCGTACAATCACTCATACGCTCAAGCGACCTACCCGGATCCAGCATGGGCCATGCCTAAAGGATCCCTATTTGGTCTTGCTTCCGGTGGGGTTTACCATGCCATGAACTGTTACCAGTCATGCGGTGCGCTCTTACCGCACCCTTTCACCCTTACCTCCGATTTCGATTGCTCGATACCATAATGAAGGCGGTCTACTCTCTGCTGCACTTTCCGTCGGCTCACACCGCCCAGGCGTTACCTGGCACCTTGCCCTATGAAGCCCGGACTTTCCTCCCCTGCTTTAGTCACGGAGACCTATACACAGCAGCGATCGTCTGGTTCACTTCGGGGCGCATTCTAACAAATCTGACAACTAATTGCTTGATGTTTTTTGAGCAGTTAGTTTTTCGTACTTTTGTTGAAGCTGTTCCTGAGTTTCAGGATGAGCCGGATCCAATGGAATACAATCCACCGGACAGAACAACTGACACTGCGGTTTATCGTGATGCCCAACGCATTCCGTACACAAATCAGGGTTAATCTCATAAATGAGTTCCCCCATGAAAATCGCCTCATTGGGGCATACAGGTTCACAGACATCGCAGTTGATGCATTCATCAGTGATATATAAAGACACTCTACCAACCTTGCTGTTGTTTACGCTTAAAGGCTTCCACAACAGCTTGTGGTACAAACTGAGTGACATCACCATTTAAACGTGCAATTTCACGCACGAGCGTAGATGAAATAAACGAATATTGCTCTGATGGGGTTAAGAACACGGCTTCAAATTTACTGTCCAAACGGCGATTCATATTTGCCAATTGAAATTCATATTCAAAATCTGAAACTGCACGTAAACCACGTAACACGGCTGTTGCTTTTTGCTCGTTAAAGAAGTTGACCAACAGCCCATCAAAACCTACAAACTCAACATTTGACAAATGACTTAAAGACTCTTGCGCTAGTGCAACACGTTCTTCCAGACTAAACACAGGGTTTTTGTGATGTCCAATTGCAATTGCCACGACAACTTCGTCAAACATGCGTGATGCACGTGTCACTAAGTCGATATGACCATTAGTAATTGGATCGAATGTGCCCGGATAAATTACACGAGTTTTAGACATCCAGTTGTACTCTGTTATTTTGTAGATGGGTATTTTAACAAAATCTTGATTTATAGGTGAAGTCAGCTTGTAAATTTAAAAACTTCATCTTATTCAAAGTTCGGGTACAATAGTGCTAAGTTTGGAAGTTTTTGATTATGACGAAAGCAGTAGTTAAAAAAAATAGTAGCAGTACGATTGCCCTAAATAAGCGTGCGCGTCACGATTATTTCATTGAAGAAAAATTTGAAGCGGGTCTTTCATTACAAGGCTGGGAAGTCAAATCAATGCGTGCGGGTCGTATGACTATCGTAGAGAGCTATATTACGTTTAAAAATGGTGAAGCATTTTTATTCGGCGCTCAAGTGCAACCTTTACTGAGTGCTTCAACGCATGTGGTGCCTGAAGCGACTCGTACTCGTAAATTATTGCTGAACCGCCGTGAAATTGAAAAACTACAAGGTGCGATTAACCAAAAAGGTTATTCATGTGTGCCTTTGGCATGTTACTGGAAAGGTCCTCATGCCAAACTTGAAATTGCCCTAGTAAAAGGTAAGCAGCTTCACGACAAGCGTGCAACGGAAAAAGACCGTGATTGGCAGCGCGATAAAGCCCGTATTTTTCATAAATAAGTTCATTAAAAAAACCTCCTTCTTGGAGGTTTTTTTATTTTTAAATTGCAGATTTAGCAGAATTTCAACCCACCAAAACAGTTGGTCCGAACTTCCTGGTTCCCCAAGACTTGATTTTTTAAAGTTAAATTGGCCGCACTAGCATTGCTGAGGTTAATTGAACCGACATTTTTATAAATCGGTAAACCAAATGCAGCACCAACAGCAGAACCTAACGGAATATAAATCGGTTCATTGGTTAAAATTTGCGATACTTTTTCTGCAACTTGTGGCAAGACGCCTGAAATATCTACTTCAGATGTTGGATTTAATTTACCAATATTGATCGGGTCTTTAAATGACATCCACCAACCTGTACGTGCAATATCATCTGCATTGGCATCTGGCCAACTGATATCTTGAGATTGAAGCGATAAATAACCGGCTGTGCCATTTAATGGAATGTTATGAATCATATTTAAGGCTTGCTCAAAGGTAATGTTCATTTTCAAACCATCAATTGATGAGCCCGAATCCATAAAGAACTGCGCCCCTTCTACCCATAACAAATTACGGTCAAGTTTGACCTGCAAACTACCACTATCACGGTTGAGTTGAATCGACGGTACAGTCGCACTGATATTTTTGGCAACGGCTTGAGTTTGTCGTTTTCCGTTGATGGTAATTTCAGGGACGGTAAATGGCACATTCATTGAAGGAATTTTTAAACCCTTACTATTTTCAGGTTGACTTACAAAGCTACGATCATTGTTCCAAATCGTATTAATCACCAAGTTCCCCGATAAAGTCTCACTGGTGCTATCCCCAAAGATCGCGGCTTGGGTCTTTGCTGTCCCTGTAGTCGATGCAATTTTCATATAACCGCTTAGTGACTTAATCCCATCTGTCGGCGCACCCGTGTTTTGAATACCAGTGGTCAATAAGCCTGTAATTGATTCAGCACTGACACGGAAGCCTTTAACTTCGCGTAAAGCGGCTTGTTTTGGGTTTTTAATTGCAAATTCAATAAACGGATTTTTCAGTTCGGCACTAGTTGACGCTCGATCACCATTAAAGACGGGATTACCGTTGGCATCGGTCGACGTTGCATTACCACTCAACGCTAGATGACGAATATCAATATCACAGCCATTTGACCCATTTACCCCACCACAGCCGAGTTGCAAACTTTTGACATTGACGTTCAAATCCATGACGGCATCTAAACTGAGTTTGTAGAAACCAATATTTTCATCGACCATTTGTTGGTTGACCAAAATAGGATCGGTATAGGACATATTCATCAATGCCGCACCATTGATGGCAGACAATTCTTCATCGGCTAATCCCACCAATCCTTCTGCTGCAAAAACAACGTCAGAAACACATAAGGACAATGCCATTGCGACTATTGTTTTTTTCACGATTATTTAATCCTTTTTAATATTCGTCACTCATCCCGAGTGAAATTTATGAGAAGATTAAATCAATAGCGTTGGCGTAAATGAATGGCAATTTGTGACGCACATCACATCTTAGTTATACGAAATGCCAATTTTCACAGATTTTAGGCCAATAAAAACCCCAGTAACATTTCCATCACTAGGGTTTTCAAAGATTTATAAATGATAGTTCAAATAATTTATTTACAAATTAATTAACTTTATTTAACAACAACCCCAGATATTCACCAAACCAAATAGCGGTTTCTAAATCACCCGCAGGTGGCGTGACTTCAACAGGCGCATTATCCGATTGTGTCATTAAACCTAAAAAGCTCGACATCCGATTTAAATCTGTTGTGCTTCGTCCAGTTGGCATCAATGGAAGACCGCTCCACAACATGCCGTGCTGCATGGCGAATAAATTGATTTGCTGCAATACTGCCAATTTATCTCCACTTAAGCCGCCACCATTGGTAAAACCAGCAGCCAACTTGCCTTGCCATGTCCGTGCTAACCAGCGTTTAGATGATTGCTCCATGAATAATTTCATTGCCGCACTCATACTACCCATATACGTTGGGCAACCAAAGACTATGGCATCTGCGCTGTCCAACACATCCCAATCCACATGTTCTACATTCATGAGATGGACTTTTACACCCGCTTTTTCAGCACCTTGCGTAATATATTGGGCTACTTTTGCAGTATGTCCATATGGACTGTGATAAACAACAGCAAGAGATTTAGCAGTCAAAGACATAACAATTAAAAGTCGATAGATTCAGTCAAGTTTAGCATTTTCACGCCATAAAAACGAATGTTGCCATACGACCTGTTTTTGCTTCTCTACGGTATGAATAATATTGATCCGCTTGGCTGAATGAACATTGGTCTCCACCCAGTACAGTTTTAACACCATGTAATTTAAGTATATAAGTGGCTATAGAATACAGGTCCGCATAGTACTTCCCTGCTTTAACACCTTCTTTAAAAGCTGTCTCTAGTTCAGGATACTTGGAACAAAAGGCCGTCTTAACTTCAGCACCGATCTCAAAACAGTCTTGGCTAATGGCTGCACCCAACCAGGCCACAACAGGCTGACTTTGCATAGCTACAATAGTATTTTCAACAATACCGTGTGCTAAACCTTTCCAACCTGCGTGTAAGTTGGCAACTTCGCTTCCATCCGCATTAACTAATACTATCGGCAAACAATCTGCTGTCATCATCATTAATACGTGGTGCTTACGCTGAGTTGTCATACCATCGCCTTCAGGCGCAGTAAAATACATTTGCTCATTAATCGTATGACAAATGGTACTATGAGTTTGATTCATCCAACTGATTTTATCCACGCCATAGCCTGCAAAGTCTTGAAGCAATTGCATCCGGTGTTTTTGCACACGTGCAGGATTGTCACCAACATGCAAAGCAAGGTTAAACCCTGCTAATTCAGGTACATCTGATGACTGCATTTGCTCATGATGTACACGTGTTTGGCCCACATATACGCCGTGTGGCAGTCCCTGAACAAATTGCATGTTGTCGTCCTTTGTAACTATAGCGAGTAAATCAGTCTTAAGCTTAGTAAGCTTTATTTTCTGTACGGAGCACTTCAACTAAATGATTGAAGTCTTCTGGCCATGGTGCATCAAACATCATGTCTTCACCTGTACGTGGATGAACTAAGCCCAGTTGCACAGCATGCAATGCCTGACGTTTAAAGCCACGCAAAGTGTCGTCAAGTAATTGTGATGCGCCTGCTGGCATACGTACACGTGGCATATAAACGGGATCGCCAACAAGACCATGACCAATATACATCAGATGCACACGAATTTGATGTGTACGACCTGTCTCAAGACGTGCTTGAATACGAGTAAAGTTTTGGAAACGTTCTTTCACATTATAGTGAGTCACTGCTTCTTTACCGCCTGGTAACACCGCCATTTTTACGCGATCAACCGGATGACGTTTAATTGGCTCATCAATCGTGCCACCTGCAATAATATTGCCGTACACTACAAGATCATAAACGCGATAAACAGACTTTTTCGCAAGCTGCTTACTCAATGAAAATTGTGACTCTAAGTTTTTAGCTACAACAAGTAGACCTGATGTATCCTTATCAATACGATGAACTAAGCCCGCACGTGTAAGTTCAGCCGATTTTGGATAATGATGCAAAATTGCATTCACTAACGTTCCACTACTATTACCTGCACCCGGATGTACTACCATACCGACAGGTTTATTAATCACCATAATATCGTCATCTTCATAGACAATATTGAGTGGAATATCTTCAGGTAAGCTACGGGTTTGTGCCTCTAACTCGACGTCTAAAGTCAGTAACTCTGTGCCTTCGCATTTGTACTTTGGTTTCACAGTGTTACCATTGACCAACAAATGGCCCTCTTTGAGCCACTGTTTTAGCTTTTCACGAGAAAAATCAGTCCAAACCAGTGCTGAAACCTGATCAATACGTTGTCCTAAATAGCTTTCATCCAATTGAAATTGCAACGATAAACGTGTTGCAGTTGAGTCTGAAGTATGGTTATCTGCATCCTCAGAATCTTCAAGTAAATTGAAATCAGTTTCAGGGAAATTAGAATTGGAAGATTGTGCTTGACTCATTTGCTCATTCAGACAAAAGTGGTTTAATAGTTCAATTGTAGCTCATTGCCCGTATTAACAGAGGAATTTTTATGTCGCTACCAAAATATAAAATGACAATGCTTGCTCTAACAATAGGCATTGCATCGGCAATGGTAGGCTGTAGCAGTAATCCAAAGAAAGAAGTGGTCGACACAGGTCCACAATCAAGCGAACAGATTTATATCGAAAAAGCACAAAAAGCGCTTGAACGTAACCAATATACAGATGCAGCAAAACACCTTGAAGCTCTAGAGACCTACTACCCTACAGGTAACTATGCGCAGCAAGCACAACTTGAACTATTGTATGTAAAGTTTCAGCAAAAAGACTATGAAGGTGCGATTGCACTTGCAGACCGTTTTATTCGTATGAACCCACAACATCCGCAAGTTGATTATGCGTACTACGTGCGTGGTGTTTCAAACATGGAGCAAAACTACAACGGTTTGCTTCGCTATACTTCTTTAAAGCAATCGCATCGTGATGTGAGCTATCTCAAAGTGGCTTATCAAAACTTTGTCGACTTTATCCGTCGCTACCCATCGAGCGAATATGCAGTCGATGCCGCACAACGTATGAAGTTCATCAGTCAAGAATTGGCTGAAAGCGAGATGAATGCGGCACGTTTTAATGTGAAGCGTAAAGCATGGTTAGCTGCTGTTGAACGTTCACTTTGGGTGATCGAACATTATCCTCAAGCACCACAAGTTCCAGAAGCTCTAGCGACGGTTGCCTATGGTTATGACAAACTTGGTGATAAAACCACGTCTCAGCAATACATTGAAGTACTTAAACTGAACTATCCAAAACTTGTGAAGTCAGACGGTACTCTCAATATGCGTGCTGCACGTAGTGAAGGCAGCTTCCTTAACCGTGCAACTTTGGGTATTTTCGGTAAAGAAGCACAGACGATGTCTGAGCAAACCTCTACAGACGTAGTTGAAACTGATGAAGAAAAACGCAGTTTAACCAATCGTTTAAGCTTTGGCTTATTGGATCGTCCTCATAGCGAAAAAACTGAGTCGTCAGAATCAGCTGAATAATATAGTCGCAACGAAGGTCGATTTTTCACAAAGGGCAAGTTAGAATACTTGCCCTTTTATCTTTTCAGGATCTACAGATTCGGTTAGATTAAAAGGTATACAATAGTTCGATGGTCGATGCTGTACTACATCTCCACCTGAACTTACAGCATTGCTGATTTCAACATATTTCACGAACTGCCCAAATTCAATAGATAGACAGATAAAATAGCATGGCCATTCCTCAACATACAATTGATCAAATTTTAGATCGCACCGATATTGTCGATGTGATTGGTCAATTTGTGAAATTGAAAAAGACTGGACGCACTTACTCAGGATGCTGCCCATTCCATCAGGAAAAATCGCCATCTTTCCATGTCTATCGTGATAAACAATATTTTCACTGCTTTGGTTGTCAGGCCAATGGTAATGCCATCCGTTTTTTAATGGATATTGGTAGCCGTAACTTCATTGAAGTAATGAAGGATTTATCAAGCCAAACGGGTATTGAGCTACCGAAAGACAATAACGATTCCAATAAACTCAAATATAAACGCGAATCTAAACCCAAACCTGTACAAAAACCTGCAATCGAAGCAAAAGCTCTGCCACCCAAAACAGGCGAAACCGACACAAATCCTGCTGCAGTAAATTTCGAACACGACCCATTTGCTGAGTTTCAAAATAACGAAGATGCCTTTTATGGGAACGATCCGTTTGCTCACTTTGACCAAGTTGCAAGTGGTTTTGAAGATGTGCCGCAAGACGGAAACTTATATGACTTGCTGGAAAATGTCGCACAGTTTTATGAGCAACAACTTCCGCTCAGTCCAATTGGGCAAGCTTATTTTAAACAACGGGGTCTCAGTGCAGACACCATCGCCTATTGGCGCTTAGGCTATGCCCCCGAAGATTGGCAACATCTAGAAAAAGCCTTTCCACAAGATATCCAAGGACTCAAACTTCTCGGTTTGATTCGCACCAGTGATAGTGGTCGTGACTTTGACTTACTGCGTGAGCGGGTGATTTTCCCGATTCGAGATGCGAAAGGTCGTGTGGTCGGTTTTGGTGGTCGTGCCCTAAATGATGAAATCAAACCGAAATACATCAACTCTCCAGACTCCGAAGTTTTCCATAAAAATCAGTTACTTTATGGTTTATACGAAGGCCGTAAACAAAAAGCCCAAGATTGGTTAATGGTCGAAGGTTATATGGATGTCATTGCCCTACAGCAATATGGCATTCATGGCGCTGTAGCGACTTTAGGGACTGCCAGTAATACTGAACATTTAAACATTTTATTTAAGCAAAATAGCCGTATTACCATTGCATTTGATGGAGATGCCGCAGGTCAAAAAGCAGCTCGACGTACGCTCGAAATTGCCCTCCCACTGCTGAATGATGGTCGTGAACTTAAATTCTTTGTTTTGCCGAATGACCATGACCCAGATTCATTGATCCGTCGTGAAGGTATTGAAAATTTTCGACGGTTACTGCACACCTCACCGCTTCTTTCTGAATTTGTTTTTGCACATTTAACGCAAAATCATGATGTCAGTTCACCTGAGGGTAAAAGTCAGGTGATGGGTGAACTCAGACAGCTCACTGAACTGTTGCCGAAAGGTGGTTCATATCGTTATTTGCTACAACAATATTTCCGTGAAAAATTAGGGTTTAGCCGAAAGTGGCAGCCTCAAGTTAATAATGATGCATCATTGAGCTTTAGTACAAAAATTGATGCTGAAGAATATGTGATTGCGATTTTAATCAATCATCCTTATCTTTACATTCATTTTGAGCCTTTACGCGCCTTAGTTTCACAAGACCTATTGCTTTATCATGTGTTAAATATTTTCAATGTGATTTTTGATGAATTGCCTGATGACCCAGAGTTATCCACCTATTATGTACTCGGTGCATGTGCAGCTCATCATCATGAATTACAACATATTTTAGAACATGCCAATATCAGTGACTATACGTCATCACCTGAACAAGCAGATAAACTTGCAGCAGATTTATCGACAAAATTGCAATATCAATTCTTACAACTCAAGATCAAGTCGAATAAGTTTTCTAGCCTTGCTGAAATGCGTAATTTAAAACAACGTATTTATGATATTGATAAAAAAAGATCGCTCACCCTCCTTGAAGATTAAGTTTTAACTTCAAATTCAAGCTGTGAATGACCTTTATTTAATGAATAAGTTTATTTATTTCTTTGGTTTACGGCGATTTTCAGCCACATTAACTAAATCTTGTTCTATCATTTCAAAATAAGCGGGATCTTCCGCCATCGCAGCATTGCGCAGCACGATAGAGGTCGGATGCAATAGTTTTTGGGTTAAACGATGCGACATTTCTTGCATAATCTTCGCAGCATCTTCACCCTTTTGTAGACGATTCAAGGCCAAAGCCAGCTCTTCTTGACGTAATGACTCCCCATGTTCACGGTATGCATGAATTGTCGAGCCAGCCAAATTCACTTTTTGCTGTGTGATTAAATCTGTCGCAAGCTGATTGACCATCACTTCGGCTTCAACTGCCGCCTGACGACGCTGAGCCAAGTTTTCTTCTATGACTGTTTGCAGATCATCTACACCATATAAATAAACACCATCTAAACTTTCAACTTTGGCTTCAATATCACGGGGTACCGCCAAATCGACCAACAACATTTGTTTATAACGGCGTTTTTTCAATGCTGCTTTGACATCCGCAAAATAAATCACTTGATGCAAGCTTCCAGTACAACTTGAAATTACATCTGCGCGATGTAAATTGTCTGCCAAATCTGCAAAATCAATTATTTCAACTTCTACACGATGAGCAATCTCTTGGGATAAAGCTTCAGCACGGGCACGTGTACGGTTACAGATAATAATTCTACCCACACCCATTTCGGCCAAATGCTTCGCAACCAAGCTATTCATTTCACCAGCAGCAACAATCATGACCGTCAATTTTTCAGGTTGACTAAAGACCTGTAAAGCGAGCTGAGCAACAGCATAGCCCATCGATACCGCATGACTTCCGACTGCTGTTTCAGAACGCACTCGTTTTGCCGCATAAAAGGCATATTCAAAAATACGGTTTAAATTTGGGGAGACAGTTTCGGCATCTTTGGCTAAGGACAAAGCCGTTTTAACTTGACCTAAGATTTGAGGCTCACCAAGCATGAGCGAATCCAAGCCGCTAGCCACACGCATGAGGTGTGTCACCGCCTGTGCATTTTCATAACGATACACATGATTTGACAATTGCTTTACATCAATACCATTTGATTGGGCAAGCCAATTCAATACCATGTCTGCATTTTCAGACATCGCATAGACTTCAGTACGATTACATGTAGATACCACCACCATGTCATTGAGTTCAGGTGCATGGCTTTGCTGTTCAAGCAGCGCTGTTAACTTTTCAGGGTTAAATGCAATCTGTTCGCGCAGTTCTACAGAGGCGGTTTGATGGTTGACACCCAATGCAAAGAAAGACATATCAGATCATCATTTCGCTAAATTTATGCTATTGTGCATTATCGGCGTCATAAAAAGCATTACTTGGATCAAGAAAAATTGCGTCTAACAAATAGCCGACTGAACGGCCAGACAATAAAGCAGTATTCTACCACATTCTTACTTGTTGGTAGCATGGCTTCTACTGCCCCAATTCGGGCCGTGGGAGAAGTTTACCATGCAAATTCAGGATATGATGCAATTAAACAAAGTATGATTGCAGAATTTGCCTTAGCTTATAACGACATCCCAACCGCGCTTCATAATTACACCGTGCTTGCAATCAAAAGTAAATCCACCATGGTCAAACAGCGTGCTTTAAACGTTGCTATTGAGCAAAATGATTTACAAGCAGCCTTAGATATTGCTACACATTGGGTTGTGCAAGAACCTGAAGATGTACCAGCATTATTTTATTTATCACATATTGCTTTGAAAGCCCATGAATATGAGCTTGCCGCCGAAACACTTGATAAAATTTTAACCATTGACCCAAATGCAGATTTAGAACAAATTTTGGCGGGTATTTCCCCTGAATCAGAGGAAGATCGCGCTTATCTGATTCAAGCACTGACCGCTAGCAAAGAAAAAACCAATCCCTCTATTTTGGTCTTAGTCGCAGGTTTACAAGCTCAAAATGGCGCCTTTGCCGATGCCTTAGACACCATTAATTTAGCACTGAAAAAACGCCCGAAAGTGACTGGCTATATTTTAATGAAAGCCAATTTACTCATGTCTTTGGGTGATGAAGACGAAACCTTAAAATGGTTCGAAAAATCGAGCCGCAAACACCGCAACAATATGGAAGTTCGCTTAGCCGAAGCGAAATATTTAATTAAAATCAATCAGTCAGAATTAGGTCTAGAAAAACTCGAAGATATACTAAAGAAATGGCCATCTGCTGAAGAACCGCTATTTATGGCAGGTTTGACCAGTATTGACTTAGAGCTTTATGAAAAAGCCGAAAAGTATTTGGTGGAGTTACGTTATTCGAGCAAATACCAAAATGAAGCGTATTACTATCTCGCAGTAAATGCTGAACGCAAACAGCATTATGAAACGGCAAAAGCCTATTATCGCCTTGTTGATGGCAGTCTTTATACAGTTTCACGGCGCAATATGATCAGCATTTTTAGCCAGCAAAATAAGCTGCATGATGCACTGCGCTTTTTAACTCAAGAGCGGGTTAATTATCCTCAACATGCCAGTTTCTTATATCTTGCTCAGGCAGATATTTTAAAACGCATGAACAATAAAAAAGCAGCAGTCCGTTTGCTTGATGAAGCGGTAAGAAACTTACCTGAAGATCCAGAACTCATTTATGCCGAAGTTCTACTGCTCGACGCCCATCAAGATAAAGATAGACTCGACCAATTACTAAAACAATTACTTGAAATTGAACCCAATAGCCCGACCTATTTAAATGCATATGCCTATACCTTGGCGGTACAAAATAGACGCTTAGATGAAGCCCGAAAATACGTCGAACATGCCTTAGAATATGCTCCTGAGCAGGCCTCAATTTTAGATACGTTCGGTTATATTTGTTATTTGCAAAATGATTTTAGTACATCTGCATCTGTTTTGGCCAAAGCGTATGAACTGAGTAATAGTTTAAAAATTGGCATTCGCTACGCACGATCAGTCTTCATGCAAGGTGATATGAATAAATTTGACGCGTTGTTACAACAACTCCAACAAAAACATCCGAATGATCCGCAATTAGAGCAACTACATTCGTTATTGTTACCCCAACCCATGAAAAAGAGTTAGAAAGACTTTATGCAAGTATCTTCAAAATTTGGGGTATCTGCCCTGACCTGCTGCGCTTTATTTTTTACTGGTTGTCAGCAATACGTTAAAACACCCGCTCAACCGAGCCCTGAAGAAGTTGCTGCAAATCAATTCAACTTACAAGGTAAGATTGGTGTGCGCACGCCACAACAGTCAGGAAGTGCTTTTTTTACTTGGGTTCAAGACCGTAATGAATATGATATCGAACTGAGTGGTATTTTAGGTGTTGGAAAAACTCAAATCAGCGGTAAACCTGGTCAAGTTCAGTTAAACAGTGCAAAAACCGGTTTAATTGAAGCAGAAACACCAGAGGAATTACTCGAACGTGCTACCGGTTGGCAAGCTCCCATTACCCACCTCGTCGACTGGGTACAGGCGCGCCCTGCAACCACACAAGCAATAATTCAACGCGATACAGCTCAGCGCCCTCAACAGATTATTGAAGATGGTTGGACGGTTGACCTGAGCTATAACGAGACTGCAACCGTACCGAACAAGTTAATTTTAAAACAAGCACTTGAATCCGGTCAGGAAAACCGTATTACAATGGTGATTCAAAATCGTTAATTTGCCTAAAAGCTGAACTATGACTTCCATGATTCGTGTACCTTCTCCTGCAAAACTCAATTTGTTTTTGCACATTACTGGCCGACGTCCAAATGGATATCACGAATTACAGACGATTTTTCAGCTCATCGATTTATCTGATTGGATGGAATTTCACCCACTTGCAAATTCTGCTGATGAATATTTTATTCAAATTGAGGGCTTAAACAGCGTCAATCTAGAGCAAAATTTAATTTATCGTGCTGCTCAAATACTCAAACCGTTTGCTAAAGCACTGACTGCACAAAAAATCCACATTGAAAAAAATATTCCGATGGGTGCAGGGCTCGGTGGTGGTTCATCCAATGCAGCCACCACCCTAATCGTGCTCAATCAACTATGGAAATGTGGTCTAAATACCGAACAACTTGCAGAACTCGGCTTACAACTTGGGGCAGATGTTCCCGTGTTTGTACATGGTCTAAATGCATGGGCAGAAGGCATCGGTGAACACTTAACATTCATAGATTTAGCTCAAAAACAGTACATTGTGTTAAAACCTGACTGTTTTATCAGCACTCAACTGCTTTTTTCACAAAAAACGTTGACAAGAGACTCAAAGCCCACTAAATTTTGCGGCTATCAGGAAACGCCATCTGATTTTGGAAATAACTTTGAGCCTGTGGCACGAAGCTTATATCCCGAAGTCGATGAAGCAATGCGGTACTTAGATCAGTTCGGTATAGCAAAGCTTACAGGTACAGGTGCTTGTGTATTTACTGAAGTGACTGAAAATATGAATATTGATGACATATTGAAAAATGCACCATGTAAATCTTACTTGGTTCGCAGTTTGCAAGAATCACCATTACGTCATTTTGAAGTTTGATATAGGGGCGTCGCCAAGTGGTAAGGCACCGGGTTTTGATCTCGGCATCCGTTGGTTCGAATCCAGCCGCCCCTGCCATCATTTTTCACCTGTAGATGTAATTGCTGTAAAGTATTAGGGGCGTCGCCAAGTGGTAAGGCACCGGGTTTTGATCTCGGCATCCGTTGGTTCGAATCCAGCCGCCCCTGCCATTTACTTTATTCGCTATTTCATCAATTTAGGGGCGTCGCCAAGTGGTAAGGCACCGGGTTTTGATCTCGGCATCCGTTGGTTCGAATCCAGCCGCCCCTGCCATTTACTTCAAAAAAGACAGAGCATAATTTGCAGTATCTTTGTTGTTTCAACTTGACAAAATACCGTAAAAATATTAAAGTTCTGCCGCATTAGGGGCGTCGCCAAGTGGTAAGGCACCGGGTTTTGATCTCGGCATCCGTTGGTTCGAATCCAGCCGCCCCTGCCATCTAATTCTCCAATTTGCCAACCGCCAAGGGTGCTTCATGCCCAATCTTGTCGTTTTTAGTGGATCTGCACATCCACAATTCGCCCAAAAAGTCGTTAGCCACCTTCACATCCCTCTAGGTGCTGCATCTGTAGGTCAATTTTCTGACGGTGAAATCGCTGTCGAAATTACTGAAAATGTTCGTGGTAAAGACGTATTCATCGTACAACCAACTTGTGCTCCAACTAACGATAACCTTATGGAAATCTTAGTTATGGCTGATGCTTTGCGTCGAGCAAGTGCTGGTCGTATCACTGCTGTCATTCCTTATTTTGGTTATGCTCGTCAAGACCGTCGTCCACGTTCAAGCCGCGTGCCAATTACAGCAAAAGTTGTTGCAGATATGCTCACAACTGTTGGTATTGACCGCGTTGTCATGATCGACCTTCATGCTGACCAAATCCAAGGTTTCTTCGATATTCCTGTAGACAACATCTACGGTACTCCTGCACTTTTAGCAGATCTTCGTCAACAGTCACACGACAACTTAATGGTTGTTTCTCCTGACGTTGGTGGTGTAGTACGTGCGCGTGCTGTAGCTAAGCAAATGGGTGATATCGATCTTGCGATCATCGACAAACGCCGTCAAAAAGCGAATGAATCTCAAGTAATGCACTTGATCGGTGACGTTAAAGGCCGTGACTGTGTCATCGTTGATGATATGGTGGATACAGCAGGTACATTGTGTAAAGCTGCTGACGCACTAAAAACTTTTGGTGCTCGCAAAGTTGTTGCTTACGCAACTCACCCTGTACTTTCTGGTAAAGCTTTAGAAAACTTGAAAAACTCTGTGATTGACGAATTGGTTGTAACAGACACTATTCCGCTTTCAGAAGAAGCTCAAGCTCTTGGTAAGATTCGCCAAGTTTCAGTTGCAAGTATGGTTGCTGAAACAATTCGTCGTATTAACAACGAAGAATCTATTAGCGCAATGTTCGATTCTTATCTATAATATAGCGCTAAATTTAAAAGCCCTGCCTTTTGGTGGGGCTTTCTATCACTAGACTGGTCGAAGGTCTAGTTAATTAAACTTAAATAGGAATGTCTATCATGGCAAACTTCGTATTAAATGCAGTAGCACGTGAAGAAGCAGTACAAGGGAAAGGTTCGAGCCGCCGCCTTCGTCTTCAAAATAAAGTACCAGCAATCATCTACGGTGGTGCAGCTGAACCTGTAGCAGTTACTTTGGAACTTCGCGAACTTGTTAAAGCTTTAGAAAACAACGCATTCTTTGAAGAAGTTATTGAAATCAACATCGACGGTAAAGCTGAAAGCGTTAAAATCCAAGCTTTACAACGTCACCCAGCTAAAAACACTCCTATGCACGCTGACTTCAAACGCGCATAAGTGTTAAATGGTGTAAATGAGTGAGTAAACTTTCACTGATTGTTGGTTTGGGTAACCCAGGTTCTGAGTATGCCCAAACCCGCCATAATGCAGGCTTCTGGTTCGTAGAACGCCTTGCAGAACAATATGGCATCCAACTCAAAGCTGATCCTAAATATAAAGGCATCAGTGGTCGTGGTAATATCGAAGGTCAAGACGTTCGTCTGCTGTTACCCACAACCTTTATGAACCTCTCTGGTCAAAGTGTTGTTCCCTTCGCCAAATTCTATCAAATTGCTCCCGAAGCAATGCTTATCGCACACGATGAACTTGATATGAACCCTGGTGTCATTCGCCTGAAAACTGGCGGTGGTCATGGTGGTCATAATGGTTTACGCGATATCGTCCCGCATATTGGTCCAAATTTCCATCGTTTACGTATTGGTATTGGTCATCCTGGTTCTAAAGAACGTGTCTCAGGCCATGTTTTAGGTAAAGCACCAAGTAGTGAACAAGGTTTAATGGATGATGCAATTGCACATGCCTTATCACGTACTAAATTGTTGGTAAGTGGTGAGATTCAGCAAGCCATGAACCAGATCAATGCTTACAAATAGAACTGACAATTCCACAAATTGTTGAACAATACTTATTGCCATCTGAATGATTTCAGAGCAAAATGCGCTTGCATTTGACTGCTCACCCAGCATTCAAGAGATTGTTCCACCATAAGATACGATCTTAGGTCTACCAAGGAGACGCTAGCCATGCTATCTCGTTTATTAAAAGCTAAAATCCACCGTTGCGTCGTTACACAAGCAGAATTACATTATGAAGGTTCTTGTGCAATTGACGGTATTCTTCTAGATTTAGCCGGTATCCGTGAATATGAAGAAATTCATATGTGGAACGTGACTAATGGTAAGCGTTTTACCACTTATGCCATTCGTGGTGAAGAAGGTTCTGGCATTATCTCTGTAAATGGCGGTGCTGCTCACCAAGCAGATATTGGTGATTTGATGATTATTGCAACTTTTGGCGATTTCACAGAAGCTGAAGCAAATGCACATAAGCCACGTTTAGTCTATGCGAACCCAAATAACACAGTGAACCACACAGCGAACTGTATTCCAGTTCAAGTTGCTTAATTCAAGCATTCAAAGATTCTAAATGCCCGCAAATTTGCGGGCTTTTTTATGCGATCAATCACATAATCCGCTTTTATTCACTTCGTGGCCCCTTCCACCAAACTTTCTTCTGCTCACACAGAAGTGACTGCAGGTTTTCACCCACTAGACCCACCAATAAGGGCTGACCATTTTCCTGTACTTTCAGCTCTGCAAATTGCGCATCGCGATAGCACGGTTCCAAGCCTTCGGCAAACAAAAAGCTGCTTGCAGCGGGATATAAACCCTCAAATCTATTGTCAGGATTTTTGAGCACCAGTTTTGTAGATGAGCTTGGATACTGCACTAATAACTTTGGATTGAAACTGGTTCGAATCACTCTACGCTGTGCATCAAGCTGCACATAACTCACAATACTTTTTTGATCTACAAAATAGTCACGGTGTACATTTTCTTCTTTGTTCGCTTTGGCAGCCTGCCCATTAGCAGATTGCTCTTCAGAAGGCTGACCACCAAAATAGAGCTGATAATTCAAGGCCATATAATCTCCTTGAATCAAAGAGCGAGGATCGACCGGTTGCAGCTTTACATAAATACTCTGACTGTTTGCCAGATGCCATTCATGCCGTGCAATCATCAGTACAAATAAAAGAATACTGAGTACAGCCAAACCAATAGGAAGCATTTTTTTATTGAGTATGTTCATCATGCTCCTTCCCCTTGTTTATGCTGTATCGCAGTTAACATTTTGGTGATGCCAAGCAGCAAAAGACCAGAGATCAAAATCGTTAAACTTTTCAGTAAAAAGCTCAACCCTAAATTGTAATACAGCATCCATAAGCTAAAAATGATCAACACGATGCAAAGGGCTTTAACCAAAGATTGCTGATAGACCTGCGCCCATGCCAATAAAACCAATAACAAGAAAATTTCAAAATAGCCCATCGCAATCAGCACAAGGCCCAATAGCAGTAACAGCCATTTTTCGCGCCCCGTCTGTTTTTGCTGATTTGCGATGTAAAGGCCAAGCCAAACCACAGGCAGTAGATAAACGATAAACAGGTCAAGAACACCATGTTGGGTCTGTTCAAAATGTAGAACGTTATTTGACAAGGTCTGCAACACCACACCCGCCAATACGATGCATAACATCCACAACACAACACTTTTTCGATACATCGAGTGCAACCAAGCTGTTGCACTCCCGAGCAAGAAAATCAGTAGAATATAATTCAATCCAATCACAGCTAAGATGACATGTTCATCGCTCATAAAAAGATCGGCATCAAATAGTGTGGCCACTGCAAGGCCATATCCTGCAATGAGTTGAATAAAAACAATAAACCAATGCATTCGACTAAACAAACAGAGCAAGATAACGCCAATTTGTAATACTAAAATAAACCCAATGCTATCGGTCAAGCTCTCTGTATGTATGAAGACCGCAGATTGGCCACATACCCATAAGCAGTAAGCAAATTGGCGACTAAAGATACTTTTAGCTCGTCGAATCAACCACCAAGCCACAGCCACAAAAACTAAGCCCATGACGATTGAAAACGCCTTCCAATAGGTCAGCAATAAGCTCGATAAAATAATGCCTGCGAACCATGCCCCAATCGCTAAAGGAATAACTGCAAATTTAGTCTGTGGCAGAAATTTCATCAGTGCCCAACTGATCACCGCAAACCAAGCAAATATCAGCAAGGCAAAAACCAACAATCCTGCACTCGAGTCAGATAAAATATGTTCTGCCCATTGGAAAATCAAAATACTGAAACTCGCGGCGAGACCTGCAGCTTGTAAACTGGTTTCTAATGCACGATGTTGTCGATAAAAATAGATAATCAGATAAATTGGAAGCAACAATGCAAAAATTAAATATTGCCATTGATACTGCTCTGCCCCATTTCCGCAGTATAAAAACATGCAATACATCGACATTAGTGTAATAAATGCAACAAATACAAAGCGCAGTGCAGCATAATATTTCAAACACAAGGTCACACATATTGCGGTCAATACATTCATGCAGAGTAAATACCACCATGAATGATCAACGATTAAATAGCTTTGTTTAAAATATAAAAATAATGCCAATTGACTGATCAAACACAGTAACGCAAAGACTCCAATATTCGGTCGAGATAACCAAGGTAAAAGCAGCAAAGCCCAGACCAAAAATAACAGATAACTGTCTGCTCCTGTTTGATAGACCTGCCCAATCACAGCTAAACTTAATCCGAGCAACAAAGCACTTAAAGCATCTAAGCTTTGCTGAATCCAAGCATGCCTTACAAAATATACACTCGTCACAGCACTCAGTACCAACAGCAACATTGGAATTGCCAATTGAATAAATTTGGGTAACATCAGCCAGTTTGCCGCGATCAAATACACGAAACTGGCTGCTATCAGTGCAACACCGATCACTTGCAGATACCGAATGACCTGTACATCTTGGAACAGATCTGTTGAAAACTCTTGATCTAACTGTGAACGATGCAGCTTTATATTCTGCTGCTGAGAATGCTGAGGAAGCGTCATTTTTTATCATTATGCAATCATGGTTGATTTATCGGCACGATAGCATGCTTTGGCACACTTTATAAAAATGCTTACAAATCCAATCTTATAACTTTACTTATCTAAAATTTTGCAAATGATTCTACGCAATAATTCCCCATCACCACACAAACAGGTCTATACTCAAGACACATCGCTTCAGGGCGGGGTGAAACTCCCCACCGGTGGTAAATTTGCTGGGTTGAACGCCCTGCAAAAAGCCCACGAGCCAATCGTTTAAACGCGATTCGCAGATCAGGTGCAATGCCTGAGCCGACGGTATAGTCCGGATGAAAGAAGACGACGTCACATCTCTATATCATTGATCATTTTCAATATATATCGTAACGCCACTATTTCACATGTCCTGAAATGTTCAACCGTATCTAAAATTTACGCGAGCGTTTCAATGTCTAGTTTAATTCAACCCGAAATTTTCTTTTCTGCCCTTCCACCTGCAGAACAGCGCATGCTGCAAGCCTTAGAAGACATTCGTCATGGCAAGCCTGTTTTAGTCATGGACGATTTTGACCGTGAAAATGAAGCCGACCTGATTGTTGCTGCAGAAACACTCACTGTAGAAACCATGGCACGTATGATTCGTGACGGTTCAGGGATTGTCTGCCTGTGTTTAACCGATGCTCAGGCTAATCATTTAGAACTTCCACCCATGGTGTCTGATAACTCTAGCCATTTTAAAACTGCCTTTACCGTCACCATTGAAGCGGCGGAAGGTGTTACTACTGGAGTTTCTGCAAAAGACCGAACAACTACAGTCAAAGCCGCAATTAAAGATGGTGCTGTTGCTGCTGACTTAAACCGTCCGGGTCATGTTTTTCCTTTACGTGCGCGTGAAGGCGGCGTATTGACCCGTCGTGGACATACTGAAGGGACTATTGATTTGGCCCGTCTAGCCGGTTTAAAACCTGCAGGTGTTTTGTGTGAATTAACCAACCCAGACGGTACGATGGCGAATGGCGTACAAGTTTTAGCGTATGCACAAACCCATCATTTGACTGTACTCACCATTGACGAAATTGTGCAATATCGCTTACAGCACAATCTCTAGTTCGAATAAATTAAAGCTCTACACGTTCATAAAAAGGCTGATTGAATCAGCCTTTTTATTTTTTACTGCACATTTCAAGTTAAGAATTAAGCAGTGAATGTGCTATAGATGCCATAGATGGCAACCACCACTAAAATCAACCCACACAGGGCCAACAATTTTTTATACCAACGTGATTTCGACAATCGATGAAAAGATAAATACACCAAAGACAAGGTCGCAAAATCTAAAACGATCCAACTGAGGGTCAACACAATTAAACTCAGATCAAGATGAGGAGTAATTCCTACAAACTGCGGAAAAAATGAAGCAAAGAAAATAATATCCTTAGGATTTGAAATCCCCACGATCAGTCCTTGCTTAAAGCCCCCTTGTGCTGCTTTTAACTGCAGAGATTGCTCAGTGGGCTGTGTCATCACTTCTTTTAAAATATCAAACCCAATATAAGCAATATATATACAACCCAGTATTTTAATGCCATCGAGCCAGTGCGCATTCACATTTAAAATGCCTTTTAAAATACACACCGACAGTACGATCAAAATCAGTGACGCAAAATTTGTCCCGACAATGGTTTGAAATGCCTTTTTATAGCCGCCTTGTAAGCCTGCACTTGCGACCAACAGCATGACAGGTCCAGGCGTTGCAATCATCACGATGACTGCCACACAATATAAAAAGTACTCCGAATAATTCACGCTGAGATTCCTTCACTTATTTTTTAGATCACGATAAATTTCATACATAAAAAAAGAGGACTTAGTCCTCTTCATCCATGTTTTGCAATAAATGCAAGCGAATGGCATCTGCTCTTAAGAATGCCAAATCATAGCTGGCTGTGGCGAGTGCCAAAACGCGACGCTCAAATTCATCCCACAACGGTCGTACCTGTTTGTAATGTATCCCGAGTCCACTTTCATCTGTGAAATGACGGTTTTTTTCGCAGAGCTTGAGTGCGTGATACAGTTTACGGCCTTTGCTTGCATCTGGACGCAAGCGAACTCGCTTAGACAAGACAAAGCCTTCGACATGGATGATATCTGCTTGCGGCAACATCGGTATTAAAATTTGATCTAACTGTGCATCTAAACGACACCAAATGGCCGTGTGTTGCTCTGCCGTATAAGTATTCCATTTTATGACTTCATGATTAAAGCGGCGGCAACCACGACAGACTGAATCACCAAATACCGTAGAACAACGCCCTGCACATGGGGTTAACGAGGCAATTCGACGATCAGTACTCAAAACCGGCTCCATTCAATCAATATTTATGGGATAAAAACAACTCGGCATGACTATACACGCTAAAACTACTGAAATGAAGCTATGATCAAATGTGTGGTTAAAAGCCATCGCTTTACTCGCTTATTCATCCAAATCACGGTAGAATGTGCGCCTTAATTTTTATCCTGTTTATTCATTTGGAGTACTCCATGAACGCTACTGTAGAACAGCTTGCACCTGTAGAACAGCAAGCGACCTCTGGTTGGGTTGTTGCCGCACTTTATCAATTCAAAGAAGTTCAAGATCCTGCTGATCTTCAACAACGTCTTTTAGACTTGGTAAAAACCATCAACCTTTGCGGTACTCTAATTGTGGCAGGTGAAGGTATTAACGGTACGGTTGCCGGTGACCGTAAATCTGTAGATATCATCCATCAATTCCTTCTCAATGAAGGCTTTAATGCGATGGAATACAAAGAATCACATAGTACGGATAAACCATTCCGTAAAATGAAGATCAAACTGAAAAAAGAAATCGTGACTTTAGGTGTGGAAGTGAAACCACGTGATTTAGTCGGTCACTATCTTGATCCTAAAGAATGGAATGAACTAATTACACGTGATGACGTAATCCTAATTGATACACGTAACGACTATGAGTACAAAGCAGGTACATTTAAGGGTGCGATTGACCCGAAAACTGAGACTTTCCGTGAATTCCCTGAATACGTGAAAAAAGAGCTTGAGCAGCATAAAGATAAGAAAATTGCCATGTTCTGTACAGGCGGTATTCGCTGTGAAAAATCAACCTCACTTTTACTTCAAGAAGGCTTTAATGAGGTTTATCACCTTAAAGGCGGTATCTTAAAATATTTAGAAGAAACCCCTGCTTCCGACAGCATGTGGGAAGGTGAATGTTTCGTATTTGACGGTCGTACTGCTGTCACTCACGGTATGGAAGAAGGCGAAAATATCAAATGTCACGCATGCGGTTGGCCACTGGCTCCTGCTGAAGTTGAACTTCCGAGCTACGAACACGGCGTATCATGCAAATACTGTATCGACAAAACTACTGAACAGCAAAAAGCAGGCTTCCGTATGCGTCAATCACAAATTGTGGCAGCAAAACGTAAGCGTCTCTAAGGAAAATTTGTTGTAACGATATATAAATAAAAGCCCTATTTTTAGGGCTTTTTTTACGCATTCTCAACAGTGACTTAATTTTTTTGACAAAATAACTATATCTGGTTATTTACGAGAATCAGTTCGCGCATTTATGCTTATTCTGATCAATTGATCCGAGAAAATCATTATAGATAATTGAAAAGGAAAGCATTATGCCAAAATTAATCAACTCTCCAATTGCAACCTCAAGGCGCCTTGCTTTACCCGCTCCCCGTGTAAAAGAAAGTGTAGGAGAATTAAAACACCTCCTTAACCAACAGTCGCATATTTTGATAGTCAGTATTGCTACATGCATTGGTGCAATTTTTGCCTTATTTATTGCTTATACATTGCACTTACAACCCACTATGCTCAACATTCTTGGACTTTGTGTGATTCCATTTGCTTTATCTCTGAGCTTACGCCAAGTCTATATTCACACACTGTTAAATATGGAACATGATGATTAATTTATGCACCTTGCAACGCTACTTATTGCAACTTTGTCCTACGCTGTTCAGTACATAAAACGATTTTTAAGGCTGCTAAAGCGCCAAAAATCAAAAATAAAATCCAAACTGAACAGCGTACACTCAATACTATAAAAACTATGATCCAAGCCTTTCAATTCTTCAATCTTATATCATTCAGCATTGCTCAATACCATCACTCATTCATACATTTTCCTTCTAATTCAGCCTACGTGCTACTTAATACAAGATGAACTCAACATTTGTTGTTTTTGCTTAGGTGGTTTCAGGAATATTTAAAACGGAACTTTACCCACTGCGCTTTTCAACATAGGATAAATACACCTTTTCTCTGCCTTAGCTACCATGACTTTAACTGAATGGATCATTTCAATCATGGAACAATTGGGTTATCTCGGTATTGCCCTGCTCATGTTTCTTGACAATGTCTTCCCCCCAATCCCCTCTGAAATCATTATGCCCTCGGCTGGCTATTCTGCCTCCCAAGGTCAACTACTCCTCATTGGTGTCATTATTTCAGGTTGTGTCGGTTCTTTACTGGCGGCTGCATTGCTATATTGGATTGGCTATAAATTTAAGCATGAATCCATCTTTCACTTCGTCGATCGCTATGGAAAGTATTTATTTATCAAATCGGCAGATGTCAAAAAATCTCTAGCATGGTTTGAGCAATACGGTCACCGCATTGTATTTTTCGGACGAATGATTCCAGCTGTGCGTTCTCTCATTAGTATTCCTGCTGGAATGAGCCGCATGCCATTTTGGAAGTTTATGTTTTATAGTGGTTTAGGTACGATTATTTGGACCACTTTTTTAGCTTGTATGGGTTTTTATTTAGGTGAAAATCAGCAGTTAATGCAGCAAATATTTAGTAAAGTTGGCCATGTGATTATTCTGATCACAGTCATCATTATTGCTTGGATTTTGTACCGTCGACATCAACGTCGACCTCGTTAATTTTTTGTTTTGGGGCTTAAATGAAACACTATCTCCTACACTTTGCTGCTGTTTATAGCATCGCCTTGGTGCTTTTGATTACCGTATTAATCTTTGGATTAAATCTTGGTGGTATTACATTAATTCCTACATTGGTGGCATGTGCATTAATCAGCGTTGGGCATTTTGTAAAGAAAGAACAACGTGTGCCTAGCAACCATGAAAAGATCCAACTGGTTTGGGGCTCCAGTGCCGTTGCAATCATCATTGGTAGCTTTTTTGTGCTGTTCTTGGTGCTGATGAATCCCAATGCCGAAAGCATTATGAAGTCTGTGGATAATGCAGGCATTGGGCTAACTGCTGTAATTATGCTCTGCATGGTCGCCATTCATGGCACGATATTTCATATTGCCTACGGTTGGTATGCAGACTACTGCGCTAAAAAATTATAAATTTTTTTAACTTATTCCGTTAGAATTTGAATCAATACCCTTCACTGAAACTTAAAATTGAGTGAAGAAACTTCGGGCAAGCTATACTCGCTCTTTATAAAACGAAAACATGAACATTAAATAATGAAAAAATACATCATCACATTTAGCATTGCTTATGCCCTCGCCATGGTCGCTGTCGCAGCCATAGAGTCTTTCTTTGATTTACCCGGTGGTTCATCCATTACCTGTCTCATCGTGGGCGGTTTTGCTGCGGCATCCAGCTTTGTTAAAGACCATCAGCGAGTGCCAAATAAGTTAGAAAAGCGAACTTTGATTTGGAGCTGTATTTTAGCTTCGGTTCTCATCAGTGTCGTTGCTACAGTCATTTGTCTCTTGATCTTCCCTGAAACCCAAGCCTTTATTCAAATGGCGCTAACGCAATTACCCGCTTGGGTCTGGCTGCTTGCTATCAGCTTTACTTTATTCATCCATTATCTCATGTTGGCTTTATCTTTTGGATGGATGGCGAAAAGCTTCTTAAAAGCCCAACGCAGTTAAGCATTAAGATTGATTTTGAATTAAAAAAGTACAGCGCTAAAAAAAGCACCCCAAGGTGCTTTTTTTAAATTTCGTCGAAATTAATTTGGTGTGTGATACATCAAATATAATTCGTTCAAATTGGTTGGGATTTCTTCTGCAAGTTCATCCATCAACTGACCATTGCGACGGAAAGATTCCATTTGTGGATCTTCTTCATCAATGCCGCTGAACACCATGATTGGCAAAGTTAAATCTACCAATTGTTCTTCAAACTCGTCGGTGAACCATGCATCTTCGTTTAGGAACATGGCATCAACGAAGCCAACACTCCAGTCACCAAGACTTGATTCAACATCGGCTTCTTCAATTTCAAATGGAAATTCAATACCATCTTCATTGGCAAGATTCTGACGAATCGATTCGAGCCATGCTTTTACTTGCGCAATAATTTCAGCAGGTACTTTTTTCTGATTGTTATCAAAAAGTTCGTCTAGCCATTTATCAAAAGCTGGGCCTACTGCAATTGCACACAAAAAACCATGAGTCGCTGCAAAATCTAGACCATGCTCGTTGTCATCGCCGTCTAGATAGTCACTCAAAAGGTCTAAATCTAAAGCACTCATTTCAAATCCAGAGTTAGAAACTTAATGCGTAAGCATAGCATTTTCAAGCGCTATGCTAAATCGCTATTTAGTCTTCTTCGTCATCAAAATCATCGTCATCGTCGATGTCGTAATCAAAATCTTTAAGCTCACGTTCAAGACGGCGCTGAGCCAGAAGGTCATCAATAAGTCGGCGCTTTTCTAACGATTCTTTCGCGCTAGTTTTTGCACTGGCCTCATCGAAATTCACATCATCATCACCGTAGTTATCATCTAGTTCAAAATCTGTAGAAGACACCAAAACTACCTCATAATGAAAAAAATTGAAGGGGTCTAGCCGCTATTTATATGGGATATAAAATATTGTCAAGTTTTATTTGTTTTTTTAACAACTAAACTTTAAAAATAGGGCTTTTTTTCTTACCAAAACCTGTGGCATGATATAATCCACCCTGCGTCCTTCATTTTTATGACAGTCAAAGATGACTCGTAAAATAATCGATGCATGGGATGAACTTGAAAACAACAATTTCAGCCCCACCTAAATTACTGAATTTAAATTTTTAATATCTCATTGGACAGCTTGATGCTGTACCGTCCTAATGGGATAAGCCAGCTATTAACAAGATTTAATGAGACGATCGTGCTAAAATGCACGGTTTTTTACTGCCACAGATTCAACGAAGAGTAAGCAAAGATGAGCGATATGACTTCCCCTACTTCTCAAGTAGCGGCTCTGATTAGCCGAGGCAAAGAGCAAGGTTACCTAACTTTCGCCGAGGTTAACGATCATCTCCCGGACTCAATCACTGAAAGTGAACAGATTGAAGACATCATTCAGATGTTGAATGACGTGGGTATTCCGGTACATGATCGTGCACCAGAAACTGACGATACAATGTTTGAAGGTGGCAGCGAAGCGACTGACGAAGTTGCTGAAGAAGAAGCCGCTGCTGTACTTGCATCTGTTGAAAATGAGCCCGGTCGCACCACTGACCCTGTGCGTATGTATATGCGCGAAATGGGTACAGTTGAGCTTTTGACACGTGAAGGCGAAATTAGCATTGCAAAACGCATCGAAGAAGGTATTCGTGACGTTTTACATTCTATTGCTTATTGGCCAAATGCAGTCGAAGTTGTATTGCAAGAATATAAAGATTATGAAGCGGGTGAACGCCGTTTAGCTGATATTCTTTCTGGTTATTTAGATCCAGAATCTGACGAAGCCATCCCAGAAGTGATCGATGAAGATGATTCTGAGATCGATGAAGATGAAGCGTCAACCAACAAGCCAACTAAAGATGTCAAACTTGATGATGACGATGAAGAAGAAGAGTCTGAAGGTGATGATGATTCTGAAGGCGAATCTGGTCCAGATCCTGAAATTGCTAAAGCACGTTTCACTGAGCTTGAACAAGCATGGTTAGTCACTAAAGCTGCAATTGAAAAACATGGTCGTAACAGTAAAGAAGCTGCTGCTGCACTTGAAGCACTTGCAACTGTGTTCATGATGTTCAAATTCACACCACGTTTATTCGACATCATCTCTGATTTGATTCGTAATACCCATGACCAAATCCGTACTTCTGAACGTGAAGTTATGCGCTATGCAGTACGTCGTGGTCGTATGGACCGTACTCAATTCCGTACGTCTTTCCCAGGTCAAGAATCTAACTTTGCTTGGTTAGATGAACAAATTGCTAAAGCACCTGCAGAAATGAAAGGCTATCTTGAAAAAGTCCGCCCTGACGTTCTGGCATTCCAACAAAAAATCGCTGACATCGAGAAAGAACTTGGTTTAGATGTTAAAGGCATCAAAGACATTTCTAAACGTATGTCGATTGGTGAAGCGAAAGCTCGCCGTGCGAAAAAGGAAATGGTTGAAGCTAACTTACGTTTGGTAATTTCGATTGCGAAAAAATACACCAACCGTGGTTTGCAATTCCTCGACTTGATCCAAGAAGGTAACATCGGCTTGATGAAAGCGGTGGATAAATTCGAATATCGTCGTGGTTATAAGTTCTCTACTTATGCAACTTGGTGGATTCGTCAGGCGATTACGCGTTCTATTGCCGACCAAGCACGTACTATTCGTATTCCAGTACACATGATCGAAACCATTAACAAGATCAACCGTGTATCTCGCCAACTTCTTCAAGAAATGGGTCGTGAACCTACACCAGAAGAATTAGGTGAACGTCTAGAAATGGACGAAGTGAAAGTTCGTAAAGTGCTTAAAATCGCGAAAGAACCAATTTCAATGGAAACACCAATTGGTGATGATGAAGATTCGCATCTTGGTGACTTCATTGAAGACGGCAACATCACCTCTCCGATTGATGCTGCAACGTCTGAAGGCTTAAAAGAAGCAACACGTGAAGTTCTTGAAAACTTGACTGAACGTGAAGCGAAAGTCTTGAAAATGCGTTTCGGTATCGATATGCCAACCGACCATACCTTGGAAGAAGTGGGTAAACAGTTTGACGTAACACGTGAACGTATTCGTCAGATTGAAGCGAAAGCATTGCGTAAATTACGTCATCCTTCACGCTCAGAACATCTGCGTTCATTCCTTGAGAATGATTAACCTATAACTAGGACAATGCAGGCTTGAATATGGGGTTTTCCGCCCCATATTATGAGCATGTAGCAAATAATTCCAAATACCTGCTCATTGCAGGTATTTTTACTAATGAGGTGTCCCATGACTGATATGACTAATCGCGCTCCTTCACGTGAATTGCAAGAGCATCTTTGGGTCTTCCCTATGGACTACCCAATTAAATTGATTGGTAATGCAGGTGAAGAACTTCGAGTTGCTGTTGTTGATATTTTACAGAAGCACTTCCCTGAATTTGATGGTGACACAGTAAAAGTACAGCCGTCACGCACAGGTAAATACCACTCTTTAACTGCTCAACTGCGCTTTGAAGAGTTGGAACAAGTTCATGCCTTATACGCTGACCTTGCAGCCTGTCCTTTAATTAAGACAGCGCTATAATTAAAAAGTCCAAAATGCGAAAGTGTTTTGGACTTTTTTTGTGAGAATAAACTTTGTACACGACAAAAAAAGATAACTCATTGAAATAATGGCATAATACTTGTTTTCTGACGACGAATATGATGACACATTTCAATGAGTTACATCTCATCTTAAACAAATATCTAAAGTGGAACA
>NZ_VOZH01000001.1:0-189965 GCF_013419875.1 Acinetobacter sp. YH12049
TGTTCAAATGGCGATTCAGCGTTTAATTGGTTTTGGGAAAAAAGAAGAGTTTAAGGAAATTTTGGCAATTTTAAGAAAGCAGAATCCTGATAGGATAAGGGTTCTGTGAAATTTGTCGTGTACAGAGCAATCATTCAATAATTTTAGGCGATTTTATAGTGCAACTTGTTGAATTTAATAAAGCATCCGAAGCAGATGTAAAAACTTTTTTAAAGCACTGTGTGCAAATTGAAGGCTGGGCAGAACATATTGTAGCGCAGCGTCCTTATACCTGTGTCACACAAATCATAGAGCAAGCAGTAAAAGCTGCAAATGCTTGGACTTGGGATGAAATCAAAAATGCTCTAGATAACCATCCACGGATTGGTGAAAAAAAGGCACAGGCAGAATTAAGTTGTTTGGAACAACAATTTTCAAATCAAGAACAGTCTGAAATTTCAGCAGATGAAGAAACTCAATTTGCATTGCTCAAAGGCAATGTCGCGTATGAGAAAAAGTACGGATACCTCTTTTTAATCAAAGCTTCTGGCCTCAGTAGTGAAGATGTACTACAGGCGCTGCAATATCGATTATTGAATGATCCTGAAACCGAAAAACGAATTGTTCATCATCAACTGGCTGAAATTGCCTTATTAAGATTAAAACAGGAGCTTAGCGCATGATTAGCTCACATATTTTAGATACCAATCTAGGCAAACCCGCAGCAAACGTCAGCATTCAATTATTTAATGCACACGGAGAGTTACTAGGTTCAGCCCAAACCAATGCAGATGGTCGTGTCAATGATTTTGCGCTGAAGGACTTTACAGCAGGTGCTTATAGCCTTGAATTTGCGACTGCTGAATATTTTCAGACTTTAAATACCGAAACCTTTTTTCCAAAAGCTGTGATTCATTTTTATGTAAAAGATGCCTCGCAGCATTTTCATATTCCTTTACTCATCAGCCCATTTGCATATTCAACGTATCGTGGCAGCTAAGAGCAAAGTTAAAAAATAGGGGATATAAAAATGACAGAAAAAAATAAAACAGTTTCACCAGAACATGAATATTTAGGCGCAGGGAAAAGCCTTGCCTATGGACTACAGCATGTATTAACCATGTATGGCGGTATTATCGCTCCGCCATTGATTATTGGTACAGCCGCGGGACTTGAACCTGCGCAGATCGGTTTATTGATTGCGGCGGCGCTTTTTGTCGGTGGCTTGGCGACCATACTACAAACCGTCGGTGTGAAATATATCGGTGCAAAATTACCCTTAGTACAAGGTGTTTCATTTGCAGGTGTGGCGACGATGATTGCCATAGTAACCGCAGGCGGTGGGCTTTCTGCTGTTTATGGTGCGGTGATTGTTGCATCTCTAATTGGCTTTTTTCTAGCACCTTATTTTTCAAAAATTATTCGTTTTTTCCCACCGATTGTGACTGGTTGTGTGATCACTGTGATTGGTCTTTCATTGCTGCCTGTCGCGGTACGCTGGATGATGGGTGGGAACAATAAAGCACCAGACTGGGGAAGTGCTGAGAACATCAGTTTGGCATTTTTAACTTTGGGTATCGTGATTGCGCTGAACTTAACCCGTAATGCAACTATCCGACGTTTATCTATTTTGTTAGCCATCGTCTTCGGTACGGTGCTGGCTTATGCCTTTGGCTTTGGCGATTTTTCTAAAGTTGCAAATGGTAACTGGATTCAATTTCCAAGCTTCTTTGCTTTCGGTATGCCAACTTTTGAGTTAAGTGCCATTATTGCTATGTTGATCGTGACTTTAGTGATTATGACTGAAACGACAGCAGATATTATTGCCGTTGGGGAGATTGTTGGTACTAAAGTGGATGCTGAGCGTATTACCAATGGCTTACGTGCAGATATGTTATCTAGTGCAGCAGCGCCAATCTTCGGCTCATTCATGCAAAGTGCTTTTGCACAAAATGTTGGTTTAGTAGCGATTACTGGCGTGAAAAGTCGCTTTGTTGTCGCAGCGGGTGGAATGATTTTAGTCGTATTAGGCGTTCTGCCAATTATGGGGCGACTGATTGCAGCGATTCCTGTCCCTGTATTAGGTGGTGCTGGTTTAGTTTTGTTTGGAACGGTTGCGGCAAGTGGTATTCGTACCTTGGCGAAAATTGACTATAACGAGCAAAAGAACCTCATCATTGTTGCGACTGCGATTGCAGCAGGGATGATTCCAATTATCGATTATTCTTTCTATGCCAACTTCCCGAAATGGGTGCAAACACTCTTTCATTCAGGCATTAGTTCGACTTGTTTGATGGCGATTATTTTAAATATTGTATTCAATCATCTAAATTTATTTAAAAATAAAGAAGTGACTATGAGCAAAGATCAGGTTAAAAAACCAAGCATGGCGATAGATGTGCAACATTAATCATGGCAGATTTTAAGTCTTGAACCATGCGATGATGCATAGAATAAAGACTATATAGAATAAATAAAGCCCTCTAAATTGAGGGCTTTTTATTGCGTAATATTTAAACAAATTAATACCAAGACATGAAATAAGGTATTTACTAACAATTGTTAAGTGATTTTTAGTCTATTGAACTCTAAGTATTTAAGCTAAAAATAAACAATTAGTTTGAAATGTGAATAGGCATTGGGAACTGGAACACATCACAATTATGCCCAGCGCCAATACGATCGATGACGGCAAAGCTACTCGGTGCTTCGAGTGTTAGGAGAGGATGATGCCATGTTCCTGCACGATAATTGACTCCTTGGCTACCATCAGTAATGAAAGCACATAGCTGTGTAAGATCAGGGCTGTGATCATCCAATGCAGGTGCGACTAACACTAAAAAAGCCTGTGCTTGCATTGGAATAAAAGCTTGCGAGCCGTTGGGATGCCGCTCTAACATCGAAATCGTAAAAGGCAATTCAGTGGTTTTGATATTTCTAAAGATGCTAATTCCAGCAACCGCATCACCTGAAATTTCTGTTTCTACGAGGGCATGATATCGCTCTGTATGTGCATCATTGATGTGGAAAAAATCATGTCCAGTTGTGCAAATGACCTCTCCAAAAGGCGCAAAGCCTTCAATACTGAGAGCTTGTATTTTTATGCTGTGTGTCATGTTTAGATATCTTAGTAAGGCATTTAATTAAAAAAATTGAAACCATACACATAGGAAGCACGAAGGCTTCCTATTTTATCAATATTGCAATTAAGGATGTATTTTTCCCCATAACCGTATGCGACTAATCCCCCCGTCAGGAATCATATTGATGCGGATATGCGATATTTTTTCATGCTTTAAAATCTCACTGACGAAGCTATGAATGTGATCCATCTGCATGTCTTGTGAATCTAGCAAAAACGGCCAGAACATACTTTGCGGAATCAGTTGAGGGTCAGTGGCATCTTCCACATAAATAGCTTGTATGGACACTTGCGCAGGGAAGTTGCCTTTAAAATGGGCAGTATCAATATCAATTTTCTCTATTGCACCAGATTGACCCAAACCCAAAATACACCAGTCAAAACCTGGTGCACGGCGACGTTTAGTTTCCCAACCATCTCCCATATTGATACCACGACCAGGGTTAATTAAGTTTCGTGGATGTCCAAAATGAGCATCACTATAAGCAATTACGCGTCCACCATTTTCCAGTGCAACAAGGTCTAATGTGCTCGTACTGTCTTGAATTTGAACCTGAACTTCACCATAGACTTTAAATCGTGCAATACCACCGTCTGGATATATATTTAAACGTACATGGGTAAAAACCTGATCATTTGAGACCTTCAATATATGGTGTTGGCTCGGGCCCAATACGGTATTGTCTAAGATATTGACCCATGCTGCCTGTGCTAGCTCACCACTTGGTGCAAAACAGGCTTCAACGGATGCGGAAGCTGGATAATTCCCTGTAAAGAATGTTGTATCAATATCTAAGGCTTGAATTCGTCCTGCAACACCGAGTTGGATGATTGCCCAATCATAACCTGCATGGCGTTTACGACGCGTTTCCCAACCATCCATCCATTTGCCATGCTCATCAAATTTATCTTCGACAAAGATAGGTGCATTAAATTGAAGCATGCGTTTTGCTTCTGCAAAAAAATCATCTGAACATTCAAGTATTTTTGCACCAATACGGTCATCTGCTAAATTTGTAAGTGTCTGTAATTGTGCAGGAATATCAAAACTAGGTGCAAGTAAGGTCGCCATATATAAAATCCATTCACTATTTTCATTTAAAACATATGCATTTTTTTTCAGTGTTAAAAATTTAACATTCGATAAAAACAAGCATTTACACGTGTTTAGAAGCACAGCGTGTGCCAACTTTAGAATTTTTTATTGCTTGTTTGAAAAAATGGTATGCTTTTCGCTTTTTAGGAGAAAGATATTTAAAAAAACACAGGGGAGTTATAGATGGACATTACAATTATTGGTGCAGGTATGGCGGGCCTAACGACTGGGATCGCTTTGAAAAAATTCGGACACCAAGTAACCATCTATGAACAGGCAGAACAAATTTTACCTGTTGGGGCCGCTATTTCTTTATGGTCTAACGGTGTCAAATGTTTGAACTATTTGGGGCTAACCGAACAAGTCGAAAAGCTCGGTGGCAAGATGGATCGCTTAGCCTATATCGATGGTTTAACGGGCGATGTCATGACACAGTTTAGTCTGTTTCCTTTAATCGAAGAAGTTGGTCAGCGACCTTATCCAGTTTCACGCGCAGACTTACAAAATATGCTCATGGATGAATTTGGTCGTGAGAATATTCATCTAGGCAAAAAAATGGTGAGCTTCTCAGAACAAGATGATCAAGTGATCACCCGTTTTGCTGACGGAAGTGAGGTTCTGGCTGATTTATTGGTTGGCGCCGATGGTACACATTCATTGACACGGGCGTATGTATTGGGGGAACAAGTTGAGCGCCGCTATGCAGGTTATGTCAATTGGAACGGTTTAGTCGATATTTCAGAAGAATTTGCTGCGGCAGATCAATGGACGACATTTGTAGGAGAAGGTAAGCGCGTTTCGCTGATGCCCGTTGCCGACAACCGATTCTATTTCTTCTTTGATGTACCTTTGGCAGCAGGCTTAGAAAATGACCGCACACAATATAAGGCCTTATTTAAAGAATACTTTAAAGGTTGGTGTGAACCGGTTCAAAAGCTAATTGATGCTGTAGATGCCAAAAAAACCAATCGGGTAGAAATTCATGATATTGAACCTTTTGCAGATTTCTACAAAGGTCGTGTGGTGATAGTGGGTGATGCAGCACACAGCACAACGCCTGATATTGGACAAGGTGGTTGCCAAGCAATGGAAGATGCAATTTATTTAGCTCGTTCTTTGCAAATCAATACTTTGGGCTTACAAGATTCATTGCGTCGTTATCAAAATAAACGTAATGAACGTGCTAATGAATTGGTTCTGCGAGCGCGTAAACGTTGTGATGTGACGCATATGAAAGATGAAAGTGTGACGCGCGAATGGTATGCAGAACTGCGTAAAGAACAAGGCAATCATATTATGAAAGGCATCATTAGTAATATTGTAGGCAATCCATTGGATTAAAAAAATAAACTAATAAAACTTTAGCTTTCAGCAGCCAGTACGGGTTATTCGCACTGGCTTTTTTTAAATAATTATTTGCTATTACAACGCCAAAATATTGGTTTTAGGGGGTCATGGATTTTAAATTGATTTTAATTTCTTCCATTTTTTCCACCAAATGATTAATCATGATCTGAGAAATTCGAGAAGTTTGGCGCTTCGATGCGACACATAAAGCAATGGTCAAACTGTGCAAACCTTTTTCACGGATCGGTTTAAAAATAATCTTATTATTCTCAAGCAATGGCAAAGCATCCATATATGACATCAAACTGATGCCTAATTGTTGTTGAATCAATGACAGTATCATTCTAATGTCATTACATTCGATCTTTTGAATAGGACTAAACTTATGATGTTTATATAAAGTCTGTACATATTCACTAATAATGAGTGGTTCACTCGGCAAAATATGCCGTTCATTTAACGTATCTGAAAGATAAATTTTATCCATCCCACCCAAGGTATGATGCGGCGACATCACAAAACCCAAAGGAATTTCTATAAAGGATAAAATCTCTAATTGGCTATGGCTTTTGGGATTTAAAATAATGCCAAAATCTAATTCTGCATCGACGATTTTTCTAGAAATGTCTTCACTGCTATTCATGCTGATGTTGAGGTTGATCCACGGATAGGTTTCAGCCATCTTTTGAATGCAGTCGACGACAAAACTGTCATTCAAAGCCGCAATAAAGCCCATTTCAATGTTTCCACGGTTCAAACCTTGGATTTCATCAAATCGAGTTCGCGTCAGTTGATACTCTTTTTGCCATTTTAATAAATCGGCATATAGTAATTCACCCGCGAGCGTCAGTTTTAAGCCCTGAGGTAGTCGTTCAAATAGGGCAACCCCGAGTTCTTCCTCTGCCAAAACGATTTGTCGATGTACTGCCGAGACTGAAATAAAGAGTTGTTCAGCAGCTTTGCGCAGACTTCCAGTCCGTGCAACCGCCATAAAATATTCAGAAAATCTAGAAAAAGTAATCGACATACAGGCTTCAATCTCTATCGCGTCATCAGCGAATCATAATGTTATGCATTTTAAGCGATATTCATGCCAGCTTTATCAAATCAAGCAGGGATCAATGCTTAATGTTCTAAAAAACAGAACAATCTATGCAAATCATTCTAATAGACAGAAATGTGTTTAGAATTTAATTTCGACTTAGAAAATAAGGATTTAGCAAAATTTAAATAGCGCTAAATGCTAAAGAAATATTGAAAATGTCGAGATGAACTATGAATGCCATTCCAGTACTCAATTTATTTACCCAACCTCAGTGCAGTACATTTGATGCCAACGACTGGAATATTTTGGCGCAGCATTGGTATCCCGTTGCACGTGTAGAAGATGTTTCGACTGAACCGCAACAAGTGCAATTACTCGATGTAAAAATGGCGTTATATCAAACTGAAAGTGGAAAAATTCATTTGGTTCGTGACATTTGTCCACATCGAGGGGTGCCATTAACTAAAGGCTGGGTCAAGGGTGAAGACATTATTTGTCCATATCATGGTTTACATTATAACGGCGCAGGAAGGTGTGTAAAAATTCCCGCACAGCCAGAGCTGACTCAAATTTCAGAGCGTTTTTCATTAACTAAATTTCCAGTTGTATTGAAATATGGATTGGTGTGGACCAGTTTATTTAATCGCGATGAATCTACGGCCAATTTTCCAGATTTAGACACGTGGGATAACGAGCAGCACCAATCTATATTGCCACCTTATGTAGATATTGGTGGTTCAAGTGGACGTCAGCTCGAAGGCTTTATTGATGTTGCACATTTCGCATGGGTGCATCATGAGAGCTTTGCAGACCGTGAAAACCCCAAAGTGAAAAAATATTCGACAGTGCGTACAGACTATGGACTACATACAGAATATCTTAGTGATGTGAGTAATTATCCGCATGGCTTACAACATTTAGCGCCAGAAGATTTTTTATGGAAAAGAACGTTTGATGTCTATCCGCCATTTTCTGCAATTTTAACCATCGATTTTCCTGAAAATGGAGTGTTAAAAATATTAAATGCCTGTTGTCCTGTATCGCATAATAAAACCCGTTTATTTGTGCCTTTAACTCGTAATTTTGATACCACAGGCGATTTACAAGCGGTCTATGATTTTAATGCACAAATTTTTGCTGAAGATCAGGACATGGTGGAAAGTCAAAAACCTGAGGAATTGCCACTGGATATCAGTATGGAGGCGCATTTCGAAGCAGATCGCTCATCGACAACCTATCGTCGAATATTAGCCGAATGGGGGCTAAGCAAACGTTATACCGTTTAATTTTTATTTTCGAATAATTTCATTCTTGGTTTTCATACAAAAAAAGCGACTCAATCGAGCCGCTTTTGACTTTGTACATAAAGGATTAGTTTACACGTATCCATGTTTGGCTGCGTCCAAGCGCAGATACACCAATATAGCCACGACCATTCAAGGTCTTGCCGTCATTCGACATTTTGGCATTGAAACTATAGGTTTTACCATTTTTCGGGTCAGTAATTTTACCACCGTCATAGGTATTTTTACCGGTATTTTTCAAACCATTCACGATTTGCACACCGAGTAGTGGTTTATTGTGGAATTTACCTACACATTTTTGGCAGTTTTCTGCTTCACCCGGGGTGAGTACATCAACGATTTTTGCAGATAAAACGCCCTTTGATGTTTCATTAAATTGAACTACAGATAAAGGTTTTTTGGTTTGGTCATCGATGGTTTTCCATTTAGTACCATGCAATGGATCAGCAGCCAAAGCTAAGCTAGACACCAGTGACAAACCGATTAGGCTAAGAGTTGTTTTTATCATTTTAGAACCTCTATTGAACATAGTAAGAGATGTGCATCCCTGATCTTCCAAAGGGTGGATACACAAGACTTGGAAAATTACAAAGCATCAGCCTTGTTGTCTTCAAGGGCTATATTCACAAAAAAATAAGTATATATTGTGGATTTTATATACTGATTTTGAATATGTAGAATCTGGATCGTGTAGAAAAATAGAATAAATGTTGAGCTTTGTTTATAACATTTGGGATTTGTATCACTTTTATAAATATCAAACGCTGTTTGAGCTGAAAAATTTAGAGCTACAATCCCAAAAAAAGCCGGAGCTAAAAGGCTCATTTAAGTTTTCAATTTTTGCTCTAATCATGTTGAATTACATTAATTTGATTTGAAGCAATAACGCTAAAGAGCTATGTATAGCATTCATATTTTACAATTAAATAAAATCATTTCATTCATAGATCAGTTCTCGTTAAGCTTGTGTTATGAATAATATGAAAATGCAGCTTGTTCACTGAACGAGATTAAGTGTGTATAGGAATCACGATGAAAAATTTTAACAACAAAGTCGCAGCCATTACTGGAGCAGGTTCAGGTATTGGGCAGCAGTTAGCCATTCAACTGGCTCAATCAGGTGCGCATCTAGCATTAAGTGATCGCAACCTTGACGGTCTTGCACAAACGGCTGAAATGATTAAGCACACCGGTGTGAAAATAATTCAGACCCAATTAGATGTATCTGATCGTGCCGCTGTCGAGCAATGGGCGGCTGCAACCCAAGCTGAATTTGGCCAGGTCAATTTGATCTTTAATAATGCAGGTGTCGCGTTAGCCAGTACTGTAGAAGGTATGCATTATGATGAAATTGAGTGGATTATGAATATTAATTTCTGGGGCGTGGTATATGGGACAAAAGCATTTTTACCGTATTTAAAACAAAGTGGCGATGGACATATAGTTAATATTTCCAGCTTATTTGGTTTGACGGCTCAACCGACTCAAAGTGCCTATAATGCAACGAAGTTTGCGGTACGAGGTTTTACTGAATCTTTACGCCAAGAATTAGACTTGGAAAATGCTGGAGTCAGCGCAACTTGCGTGCATCCGGGTGGGATTCGAACCAATATTGCAAATAGCGCGCGTATGAGTGACAGTATTCGTGCGTTAGGGATGAACCCAGATAGAGCCACGAAAGCATTTAATAAAGTGCTAAAAACAACGCCTGAAGTCGCAGCAAAAGTCATTTTAGATGCGGTAAAGCAGAATAAACGTCGAGTTTTAATTGGTAATGATGCCAAAATTATTGATTTAATTCAGCGAATTGCACCTACACGTTATGCCCAAGCCATAGATCTACTTAGTGGTAAGAAAAAACGTAAATAATTCAAAGATAAGTAAAAAAGGGATGATGCAACATGATCCCTTTTTTATCCTATAGAGCTCTTAATTTCGAATATTGAATTTTTAAGTTTATAAATGACAAGAAAATCAAAAAATTGAGTTTTCGATTAAACAAAGAAGATGTAGTGTTCCATCTTCTTTGTATTGGCAATGCGTTTGGACATTATGAACTTTTAGAATCTTGAGTCGTTGTCATCGGTGCTTGTGTGGCTACTCGTTTGGTCAAAATGACATGTGCAGCGACACCGATACAAATCCCCCAAAATACTGAGCTTAGCCCTAAAAAATGCATACCTGAGGCTGTCGCTAAAAAAGTGATTAGCGCCGCATCACGGTTGGCCTCATTTTTCATCGCAACGGACATGTTTGTTCCAATCGCACCTAATAACGCTAAACCTGCAAGTGCAGCGACCAACTCTTTAGGTAATAGGCTAAATAACATGACAATACTGCCTGCAAATAAGCCGCCTAAAATATAAAAAATACCATTGGCAATACCGGCTATATAACGTTTTTCTTTTAGTTCATGTGCATCTTTGCCCATACACATGGCTGCGGTAATTGACGCCAAAACAATGGTAATACCTCCGACACATGCGACAGCGAGCGAGGCAATACTGGTCGCAGTGATAATGGGCTTAGCTGGCGTGTCATATCCACTTAGTTTCATGATCGCCATCCCCGGAAGGAACTGACCACTCAGACTGACTAAAATTAAGGGAATCGCCAAATTTAAAGTCGAGTTCCAAGTCCAAACTGGAGCAATAAACTGCGGTATAGCGAGTTGAAAATTCACATCAACAGGATTAATTTTTCCTAATGTAAAACTCAGGATGACACCAGTCAGTAAGACCCAAATCATCGCGTAGCGTGGCGAAAGTCTTTTCGATATGAGAAAGACCAATAACATGCCAAAGACAATGATCGGCATACTATCTGTCGCAGTGAACAGTCCAAGTCCAAACTGAAATAAAATACCTGCCATCATTCCCGCAGCGACATCTTGAGGAATCCATTTTAAGAGTTTGTCAAAATAGCCAGTGATGCCAATCAAGAAAATAACAATAGCGGACGTGATATAAGCTGCTATGGCTTCATTCAGTGAAATATTCGGAAATAGGGTGACTAAAAGGGCTGTACCGGGCGCTGACCACGCGGTAATCACCGGGGTTTTATATTTAATAGAGAGATAAATACCCGCCAGCGCAGCACCAATAGAAATCCCCCAAATCCATGAAATCATCATGGCTGGGGAAACTTGAGCTTTTTGTGCGGCTTGGAAAAAAATAATCAGTGGGCCTGAATATGAAATCAGCACGGCTAAAAATCCTGCAACCGTCGCTGAGATCGACCAATCTTCTTTTAATGTTTTTAACAGGGGTGCCATCGCTTTTGCCTCCATGCGACTATGTCAATGAGCCTGTTGAATTAAACCAATGACGGTATAGCGTTTAACCTTGATCTCCACCACCAACAGGGACGACTGTTCCTGTCATATAAGATGAATCATCGGATGCCAAAAATAAGATGGCATTCACTTGTTCCTGAATTGTGCCATAGCGTCCCAAGAATGTACGGTCAATGGTTTGATCGACCACGTCTTGCATCCATTGTTTTTCATGATCTGACAATGGATTGGTATTTCTTGGTACTTTTCGTGGTGGGGCTTCTGTGCCACCTGTGGCTACGGCATTGACTCGAATACCATCTTTGGCATGTTCAAAAGCGAGAGCAGCGGTTAAGCCATTAACCCCACCTTTTGACGCTGAATATGGCACACGGTTAATACCACGGGTTGCAATAGAAGATACATTTACAATTGTCCCTTGCTGATTTTGAATCATTTCAGGTAACACGGCTCGGCAGCACCAGAGGGTTGGAAATAATGAACGATTAACTTCCTTAATGATTTCTTCTTCTGAAAATTCTTGGAAGGGCTTCATCCAAATCGCACCGCCAACGTTATTGATTAAAATATCAATTCGGCCATATTTTTCAATGGCTTGAGCAGCAACTGATTGAGCGCCTGCAAATGTTTCAAGATTGGCTTTAACAATAATGGCATCGCCATTGTGGGCTTGAATATCGTTCAGCGTCTCTTCAACAAAATCTGAGAGATCTGCCAATACCACTTGAGCGCCTTCTCGAGCCACTTGTAGTGCTACTCCACGACCGATACCTTGAGCGGCACCGGTAACGATGACAACTTTATTGTTAAATCTGGCTTGTTCTGACATTAAACTATTCTCCCTTAATTCGCTGAGAATTTTTCAAACAAAAAGTTTGCAGGTTTAACGCCTTCGGTATCTAACCAGCCACGTACCGCTTCGACCATCGGCACAGGACCACAGAGATAAATATCTACATCGCCGTTGTTTAACCAATCTTTTTCAACATGACTGGTCACATAGCCTTTACGTTCATGCTGTGACTCAGGGTGAGCGACCACAGTACGGTATTCGAACCACGGGAGTTTGCTTTGTAATTCATCGAGCTTGTCTTTTGCCACGATGTCAAAGTCATTGGTTACGCCAAATACAAGACGAACAGGTTGTTCAGAACCTTTTTCTTCAAGCACTTGTAACATGGACATAAACGGCGCAATACCTGTACCACCTGCAAGCATGACCACAGGGCGGACGACATTACGCAGATAAAAACTACCAAAAGGTCCTTTGAAGGTCATTTTATCGCCGGCTTTCGCATCGGCACTCAGGAAAGTACTCATTTTGCCTTCAGGGACATTACGAACCACGAAGCCTGTTAAACGATTGCCCGGCTTTGAACTAAACGAATACGAACGAGTTTCTTCAGTCCCCGGAATGCCGACATTGACGTATTGACCTGCCAAGAAGTTAATGTCCGGTTGACCTTCATCCAGTTGAATATCAAAGGTAATCGTAGAATCCGACATATTTTCAACACGTGACAATATGCCTTGAAACTCATGAATTTCAGTTTTACACACGTCAGATGATGCACTGATTTGGAAAACCGCATCTGAACTTGGACGACATTGGCAAGCTAAAATATAACCTTGCTCAGCTTCTTCGGGGGTTAAAGCGTCTTCGATATAAGATTCTTCAGGCATGTCGTAAGTTCCCGACTCACAAAATGCACGGCATGTCCCACATGCGCCATCACGGCAATCTAGAGGGATATTGATTTTTTGACGATAGGCTGCGTCGGATAGGGTTTCACCTTGAGCAACACTAATAAAACGAGTAACGCCATCTTCAAATTGAAGTGCAACATTATGGTTTGACATGGCTGAATATCCTTTTGAAAATCTGGTATAACGTGTCCTTTCAGCCAAATATCCTTCTGGATGAAAGTAAAACCTTGCTTAGTGAAATAAGCTTTTAGAGGTGATAAATATCAATAACTTGGTTGATATAATCGTTTTTCAGAACAACATATTTGCTGAGGATTTTTGGCTGCTCACCTGAAAAATCAATTTCATAACGTGACATGCCAAAGTAGCTATAGTTGGTGTTGTAGCGGAAACTTAAGGTGTTCCAGTTAAAACGCACCGTTACTTTGTCGCCATCACGTTCAATAATCTCGACGTTATTAATGTTATGGCTAGTTCGTGTATCCGGCATCGTGGCAGATGAACGCTCAGTTTTAATGCGGAAGACACGGTCTTCTAAACCTTGACGGTCTGGATAATAAATCAAAGAAATCTCAGACTGCGGATCTTCCGTTAGGCGGTCATCGTCATCCCAAGCCGGCATCCAAAATGAAGCAGATGGGGCATAGCACGCTAGCCATTCATCCCACTGTTCATCATCTAAAAAACGCGCTTCGCGGTAGAGGAACTGAGATACAGCTTCAATGCTTACGCTGTCTAAATATGCAGTTGCATTCATGCGACATCTCCTTGTTCATTTGCGACTTGTTCAGCTAGTTCTTTTTCTTCAGCGATGGCATGTTTCATGGTTTTTAACCAATATTGATGCTGAGCAAGGTAAAGACCTTCATCTTCGGTTTTGATGCCACTTAATAGTGGTTTTAATCCAATTTCATTGGCTGCATCATCCGGTCCATGAATCCAGTGTTTTGAACCACGGCACATGTCGTTCCATTCCAGCTCAATCCCTGCATATCCAGCTTGGCAGGCACGGAATTCTTCTAAATCATCAGGTGTTGCCATGCCTGAAGCATTAAAGAAGTCTTCATATTGACGAATACGACGTGTACGTGCTTCTGGCTCTTCACCAACAGGGGCGATACAGTAAATGGTGACTTCAGTTTTATTGACAGAAATCGGGCGTAAAACGCGAATTTGTGAACCGAATTGATCCATCAAATAGACGTTTGGATAAAGACAAAGGTTGCGTGAACGCTCGATCATCCATTTCGACATCGGTGCGCCGAATTTTTCGGTATATTCATCGGCTTTGCTAAAGTTTGGACGGTCTTCTGGGTTAGCCCATTGCGTCCATAACAACATGTGACCACTGTCAAAACCATAAGAACCACCGCCTTGCTTGCCCCAAGAACCCGCACTCATAGCACGAATATTATCTGCAGCTTGTGCTTCTTTACGGTGCTGTGTGGTGGCTGCATAGTTCCAATGCACGGCTGAAACGTGATAGCCATCTGCGCCATTTTCAGCTGTCAGTTTCCAGTTACCTTCATAGGTATAGGTAGATGAACCACGTAAAACTTCTAAACCATTTTCCGACTGACCTTCGATCATGTCTATAATTTTGGTGGTTTCACCTAAGAATTCTACTAGACTTGGCACATCAGGATTTAAGCTACCAAATAGAAAGCCTTTATAACTTTCAAAGCGTGCGACTTTTTTCAAGTCATGTGAACCATCTTGGTTAAAGCAATCTGAATAACCCGCTTCGGCAGGGTCTTTAACTTTGAGCAATTTACCTGAGTTATTAAAGGTCCAACCATGGAATGGACATGTATACGTCGCTTTGTTGCCTTTTTTATAACGACATAACTGTGCGCCACGGTGTGAGCAGGCATTGATCATGGCATTCAATTCACCATTACGGTTACGTGCAATGATAATGGGCTGGCGACCGATATGAGTCGTGTAATAATCATTGTTATTTGGAATTTGGCTTTCATGTGCCAAATATACCCAGTTACCTTCAAAAATGTATTTCATTTCAAGATCAAACAACGCTTGATCGGTAAATACTGAGCGGTGCAGTTTAAATTCACCAGTGTCAAAATTATCGACAAGAAGTTCATCAATACGATCTAGATGGCTGGTGTTAATTACAGGAATACGTGGCATGTCCATTCTCCGACTGTCCAATGAGGGGATAGTCGCCGAGTTGTCAAACTTGGATGAGACAGCTCGGCTTCCTTTGAGTGAGTAATTAAGCGCTAGCTCGTCGACGATCAACTTCAGTATTTGGTGCTGCGGCTTGTTCTTTAACTAACTCAACATTAAAGCTAATGTGCTTAAACGGTTGGTTTAGACCACGACGCGCAATTTCAGCTTCGTCTGTGATATCAACAGCAGTTGCTACCAGACCATCACGAGTTGCAAAGGCAAAATCGTCCCAAAGGTATTTATCACCTTCGATGTTGAATTGAGTGGTTAGCTTGCGGTAACCCGGTGCAGAGATAAAATAATGTACATGCGATGGACGGTTACCATGACGGCCTAATTTGTCTAAAACAAATTGAGTTGTGCCTTCTGGAGGACAGCCATAACCAACTGGCATCGTGGTTTGTGCAACATATTTACCGTCTTGGTCAGAAAGAATCGTACGGCGAAGGTTGAAGTCAGATTGAGACTTATCAAAGAAAGAATAGTTACCTAGGCTGTTGGCATGCCAAATTTCAACTTTAGCGCCTTCAATGATGTTGCCTTCGGTATCTGTTACTGTACCTTCAATAAACAGTGTTGGAATTTTATCGGTTTCCGTACCATCATCCATACGAGCAAAGCCCACTGATTCAGGTGCGCCAGCCACATATAAAGGGCCTTCAATGGTACGTGGTGTACCACCTGTAATACCTGCTTTCGCATCAGCTTCATCCGCACGTAAATCAAGATAGTGCTCTAAACCTAAACCTGCGGCTAAAAGACCTAATTCGTTTGCTTGACCCGCGTCTGTAAAATACTCTAGACCTTTCCATAGTTCAGTTTGAGTAATATCCAGATCTTCAATCGCTTGGAATAAATCACCCAATAAACGTACCACAACTTGCTGTACACGTTGGTCAACAGGCCCTGTCGCTGTATCTACGTTCATTTGTTTAACCAGAACATCAATCTCTTGACGGTTCATACTATATCTCCTTAAGTATGCATTTAAGTTTGGGTGGCTATCACTCGATAAAAGAGGTCTTTGGCTGCCACGTTCCTTGTTTGGTTGTCTAACAATACTTTTTAAGTTGTTTCGTGTAGCGGCTGAAGTTTCTTTCAGGGAATGGGCTGCACGATGTTTTTGATCTGTTGGATGGGATTAAATTTGCTTAATCCTGTCTATGTGATATACCTTAAAAGAATAAAATCTTCACGTCGAAGATCAAATTTGCATTTTATTATACTTAATAGGTATTGATGACCATGGAACTAAGACACTTAAGATACTTTGTCGCAGTGGTTGAAGAGCAGAGTTTTACCAAAGCGGCAGAAAAACTATATATAGCTCAACCACCTTTGAGTCGGCAGATTCAAAATTTGGAACATGAGCTTGGAATTCAGTTATTTGAACGCGGTAGCCGTCCGCTTAAGACTACGGAAGCAGGCCAATTTTTTTATCATCATGCTTTAAAACTTTTGTCTAATGCAGAAGAAATAAAATCAATGACGAAACGAATCGGTTTGACAGAAAGGACCGTGACAATCGGTTTTGTAAGCTCTTTATTGTTTGGTTTACTTTCGAATATTTTGTATTTATTCAAACAACAACATCCACATTTAAAAATAGAAATGGAGGAAATGGCGACCACTGAACAAATCAAAGCATTAAAGGAAGGTCGTATAGATGTCGGCTTTGGGCGTTTGCGTATTTCAGACCCTGCGATCAAACGGGTTTTACTTCGTGAAGAACGCTTAGTGGTAGCCTTACACGCTAGTCATCCTTTGGCACAAAAAAAGGAAGGTATATATCTTGCAGATCTGATCGATCAACAATTGATTTTTTATCCAAATCACAATAAACCGAATTTTTCGACCCAAGTGCGTGGCATATTTTCAGAGTATGGTTTGGAGCCTAAAAAAGTACGCGAAGTACGTGAATTACAACTGGCTCTAGGCTTTGTTGCAGCTAATGAAGGGGTTTGTATCACTCCAATGAGTGCCCAAAGTGTGCAATTAACACATTTAACCTTTGTTCCGATCTTAGACGAAGCCGCGATCAGCCCTGTATTTATGGCTGTACGTAATATGGATGAAAGCGAAGATATTCGTGGTTTATTTGATAGTGTTTATCAAGTGTATGATTTAGAAGCGATTCCATATGATCGTGCTGTGTTTTAAGTAATGTGTTGATAGACGTTCAGATGAACAGCAGTTATGAAATGATCTATTTAAATAAAGCGGAATCAAGGGATTAATTTATATTCTACTTTTTAGGTATACAAACATGCCTAATCGGTTTTGGACATTAAGCACCGACTTATTCATTGTGAAAAGCGAATTTTACAAGCTTCACAATTAGGAGGTGGGCTATGCAAAACCAGAAAATTAATATTAATACCTTGGTTGATGAAGCCAAATTTACGCCATTTCATTGGGGTGTTTTGATTTGGTGTCTTTTGATTATTATTTTTGATGGTTATGACTTGGTGATCTATGGCGTTGCCTTACCTTTGTTGATGCAAGAGTGGTCATTATCTGCGGTACAAGCCGGCTTACTGGCAAGTACGGCTTTATTTGGCATGATGTTTGGTGCCATGTGTTTTGGCACACTGTCCGATAAAATTGGTCGTAAAAAAACCATTATGATCTGCGTCGGTATTTTTAGTGGTTTTACCTTTTGCGGCGCTTTTGCAAGTACTCCCGTTGAGTTTGGTATTTTACGCTTTCTTGCCGGTCTAGGCATCGGTGGCGTTATGCCGAACGTTGTCGCATTAATGACAGAATACGCGCCAAAACGTATACGCAGTACCTTAGTTGCACTAATGTTTAGTGGTTATGCCATAGGTGGTATGGCTTCAGCGTTATTGGGTGCTTGGTTAGTGCCTGTATATGGCTGGAAAATCATGTTTTATATTGCAATTATTCCATGTCTTGCATTGCCTTTAATTTGGAAATTCCTCCCTGAGTCATTGATGTATTTAACCTCAAAGCATCAAACAGATACGACTCGAACGATTGTCTCTAAAATTGCCCCTGAACAAGTCCTCACAACAGATACTCAATTTGTACTCAATGAAGTTTCTGAAGAAGATAACGCTCCGTTAAAAGCATTATTTCAACAAGGCCGTAGTTTCAGTACGTTTATGTTCTGGATTGCATTTTTCATGTGCTTACTGATGGTTTATGCACTTGGAAGTTGGTTACCAAAATTGATGATTCAAGCCGGCTATTCGCTTGGTGCAAGTATGATTTTCCTCTTTGCACTGAATATTGGTGGAATGGTAGGTGCTATTGGTGGTGGTGCTTTGGCAGACCGATTCCATATCAAAAAAGTTCTGAGCATCATGTTCATGTGTGGCGCATTGGCTTTAATCTTACTGGGCTTTAACAGTCCGCAAATGGTTCTGTATACCTTAATTGTTGTTGCTGGTGCAGCTACTATTGGTTCGCAAATCCTACTTTATACCTTTGTCGCACAATACTATCCAACTACGGTACGTTCTACAGGTATGGGCTGAGCATCGGGGATTGGACGAATTGGTGCAATCGTTGGACCGGTACTTACTGGTGCGCTGTTAACCATGAATTTGCCGCATCAAATGAACTTCTTGGTGATTGCCATTCCCGGTGTCATAGCTGCATTAGCGATCTTTATGGTGAATTTGCAAGCGTCAGTAGAAGCGTCTACTCAAGGTCAGTCGCCAAAGCTCAATACGCAAGCCATCAAAAATCCAGCGAATTAAGCATTCTTAAATAAATTTAACATTACCCAAAATTTTAAGTTTCCAGGCCCTAATGCACAGCATGAGGGCTAGTGGAAAATTGTGACAAAAAATAAGGAAAGGGCATTGCCCAAATCGAGGTCAGGATGAAAACTCAAAAGCTAAATTTAGTCAAAAAAACCTTTAAAATTAAACCGATGATACTGGCTTGTGCAGCCGTGTTCCCCATGTGGACACATGCGGCAGTCAGCGAAGCTGAAGTTGAGCAGTTGCGTGAAGAAGTCAAAGCGTTAAAAGCCATGATGCAGCAATATGTTCAACAGCAAAACACTTTGTCGAGTGAAATCAAAGACGTAAAACAAGGGTCTGTAGTTGCTGCGCAGAATCAAAAACCGACTCAAACACCGAGCCTGAGTTTAAATACCAAATCGGGCGCTGAGTTTAGCTTGTATGGCAATGTGCGAGCAGATGCATCTTATCAGGCAGAAGGCGGCAGCTTATCTCGCCTGTATAACCAAATGAATAGTGTTCCGCTAGAAGGGAATGCTGAAAGTTCAGATCGTTTAAAAGCAACACTTGCTGCCACACGTTTAGGACTAGACTTTAAAACGCCGACTCAAGTGGGAGATGTAGGCGGTAAAATTGAAGTCGACTTTTTGGGCGCAAATGATGGACTGCGGATTCGTCATGCCTATTTAACTTATGGTGATTGGTTGGTGGGGCAAACATGGTCTAACTTTGCTGTACCTGATTATATGCCTGAAACTATTGATGCATTGGGCTATGTTGGTGGTGCTGTTAAACGTACACCGCAAGTTCGCTATAGTCACAAATTTAGTCCTGAGACAAATCTTGTGCTTGCAGCAGAAGATTCTAAGGATGACAGTTCAAATATGCGTTTGCCTGCATTAACAGCGCGGTTAAACCATAAAATGACAGATACACTCATGTTGAGCGCACGTGCGATGGGTGCTGAAAAGAAAACGGATACGGATACAGAAACCGCATGGGGACTTGGTCTGGGCGCAAAGCTAGATTTGACGGATAAAACAGTGCTCAAAGCGGATTATTACCATGTCAAAGGCGACAGTAGTTTTGTGTCATGGACCAACCAAGGTTTTGTGACCAATGCGGATAAAGACATCATCGCCACCAATGAATTTGACTCGATTACAGTAGGTTTAACTCAACAAATTTCAGCACAATGGCGCGGAACATTGGGCTATGGTTATATGAAAGCAGATAATAATGCAGATTATGTCAACTCATTAGTCGATAAAACCAAGGCCAATAAAAACTTGTGGCAAGCTTGGGCAAATTTATTTTACAGCCCTGTTAAGCCGATTAGTTTAGGTCTGGAATATGTCTATGGTGAACGTGAAGCTTTTGGCGCTGCACCAAATGGCAGTACCAAGGGTGAAGATAACAGAATCAATGCAGTCGCGATGTATAACTTCTAATGTCGTTACAGAGAATTGTTTAATTTAAATTGGCTTAGAAATTTCAATATCAATTTAACGAGAGCGTGATTGAAAGTATATTCAGGTTTTGACATCTAACTTTCCGACAATCTTTCAATTCGTGCTCTCAATCCATACACGCCCTTGATCTTTATCGATTGAGGGCTTTTATCTTATTTAGAAACTTTTATTTTTTGACTAAAAAATATAATTATCTGTTTTATTTCATTTAACAAATCATTTGAATATAAAAATACGAAGAAGGATATTGATAAAAATCATGAATTTTGAAATATTTTGATACATACATGACGATAAAACACACTACAATCCTTGCCGTCAATTTCGTTTCACTTAGAAGACGCAATCATGGATGTCCCTCAATTTTCCAAATATAACAACACGTCACTTAAGCTTTTAAGCCTGATGATGCTCACCGCGATGGCACCATATAGTGTTGCAGATAGCAATGTATTACCTGAAATTATCATCAACGTTGAACAAAGTTCAATGGATGAACAAATAAAAAAAGCACTAACCAAAGTAAATGGTGCAACCAATGCGATCGTTGCAGCAGACATTCAAGATATACCGAAGCGAACAAATGCTGATTTATTTAAAAATCAACCGGGGATTTACGCGGCATCTTCAGGAAATGAAGGGGTGAAACTGTCGATACGTGGCTCGGGGATCAATCGTGCACCGGGGGCGCATGCTTCAGGGTTGTATGTAACCTTAGATGATTTGCCATTTACAGGGCCAGGAGGAACACCTTATGAACTGCTTGAGCCGCTGTGGGTAGACCATATAGAGGTTTTACGAGGGGCTAATGGTTTAACACGTGGCGCATTAAGCTTGGGTGGTCTAATTAATTATACCAGCCCAACCGGAAATAATGCAGCAAAACTGTCAGTGCATCATGAAATGGGTAGCCACGGTTATCAAAAAAGTGAAATCAGCTCAGGACAACAAATCGGTGACTTAGACTATTATGTTTCATTAACACAAAGTGATGATGATGGTTATCAAGATCATTCCTCAAGCCATAGCAAAGGTATATCGGCCAATGTGGGATATCAAATAAACCCTAACCTAGATACACGTTTTTATCTGCGTTACCGAGAGACTGAACACCAAACGCCGGGACGTCTAACCCAACAACAGATTGAACAAAATCCAAAACAAGCAGTAGCCCTAAATATCTCGCTAAAAAACAATCGTCCGCAGCCGGGAAGTCTTTGGTTGGCGAATAAAACCAATATGACTTTGGACTCGGGCGATCGTTTACAGTTGGGTCTGGCCTATCATCATTATCCGATGGATTTGCAAGAAGGGTTGTATAGTACTGATGTTGACTATGATGATATCAGTACCTTATTTAACTACCAATTTGACCGAATCTTGTGGGGGCATGAAAGCCAAAATACTTTAGGTTTTCGTAGTACTACGCATTTGCCAGTTGGTCAGGTCGTTGAACGTTTGCGTGTTGCGCAAGGCGCCTATGCTGCGGGTACAGAAACGCGGCATTACACCTACCAAGGTGGTGACTATGTTTTACATTATGCTAATGCCTTGGCACTACACCCACAGTTTTGGCTCGATAGTCGAGTTGCACTGGCGTACACCCATCGCGAAAGTGAAGTGACATGGCCTGTGCAAAGTCATAAAGAAAATATTCGTGAATGGAATGTCCTGCCATCGCTAGGTTTTCGATATCAAATCCAACCTGAAACACAGCTCTTTGCCAATGTCAGTCGAAGCTTAGAAGCACCACATCCTTGGGCTTTAATTTGGGGTTCGGATCAATACTTCCCCGATGGTAGTGGCGCAGCAACGGGACGCCAAAGTGCTCCGATTCATTTGAATAGTCAGACAGCGAACACTCTTGAACTAGGTGGGCGTGGTCAACATGCACTAGGTGAGTGGAATATTGCATATTACTATTCACAGGTTAAAAATGAACTGTTGGCTGTTGAAATCCAATCAGAGCCTAAAAAGATTATTGCCGAATCGAATGCTTCAGACACCATTCATCAAGGGATTGAAGTCGGTTTAAACAGTTTACTTTGGCAAAATGATGTATATGGACAAGTTCAACTGAAACAAGCCTATACCTTGAATGATTTTCGGTATAAAAATGATGCGGTATTTGGAAAAAATGAGCTGGCAGGTATACCAAAACACATCTATCAGGCTGAACTCAAATACGAACATCCTTTAGGCTTTTATACTGCGGTGAATACACTTTATGCCACAAAGGTCGCAACCGATTATGCCAATAGTTTCTATGCAAAAGATTGGCAAATTTGGGGAGCATCGTTCGGCTATATACAACCACAAAAACAGTATATGGCGTGGTTGGATTTTAGAAATATGGGCAATAAAAAATATGCATCTACCGTGACACCGGGCTATAACGATGCCGGCAAAGATCCTGCTCGTTTAACACCGGGTGAAGGTCGGGCGGTATATGCAGGACTGACGTATCATTTTAATTAAGCATCTTATATTCAAATACAGCGAACAATTAAAAAGCCTTATTCTGCGGATTTGAATAAAAAAAGGGAGCCAATCAGCTCCCTTTTTTTAACTCTTTGATTAGTTTGTTAAGCAGTTCGAGGCATATCCTGAATACGTCGCCATGGCTGAGCTTCTTCAATTTCATATGCCAGTTCAATTAAGGTTTTTTCATCACCGACATCGGCTGAAATTTGCATACTGATCGGTAGTCCATCGTTTTGCGTTTCTCCCATAGGAATCGACATACCCGGCGCACCCACCACATTTTGAATAGGTGTAAAAGTCACATAGTTCTGAATACGTTCAAATAATTGGTCAAACGGTAATTGAGGTGACAAATAGCCGATTTTCGGTGTGGTATGTGCAAGTACAGGCGATAGCAAAACGTCATAATGCTTAAAGATTTCATGATATTGCTGCTGCATTTTCTTTAACCGATACAGAAATAGCGGGGTTTTATAAAAGTTCTTTTTATACAACTTCGATAAACCAATGGTTAAGTGATCTAACTCTTTGGGATTAAAGTCAGCGCCAAAGATTTTTTTGCCAAAGGTACTCAGTAAAAAGGACAACATTCCCCAATATTCACTGAAATCTTCAACAAAGCTTAAGGCAAAAGGTAACTGAAGTTCTTCAACATGATGACCTAATTTTTCCATGAGTGCTGCGCTATGCATTAAGGTTGCAGTTGTTTCGCTATCTATTTGCCCTGTAATCGATTGCGGGACTAAACCGATGCGTAGTCGACGTTTAGAAGGGCCATGAATCATACCTATGCGTGGCAACTTTTTATTGTAATAACTTGACTCCATTCCTGCATAGAAATGCGCAGTATCTCGTATGCTACGGGTTAGGACACCTTCACTGATGATATTAATCGGAAGAGAGCCTGCTGCATCACTGTCATACGTACGGCTACGGCTAGGCTTTAATCCAATCAAACCGCAACATGCAGCAGGGATTCGAATCGAACCACCGCCATCATTGGCATGGGCAATTGGCACTACACCGGCTGCAACGAGAGCTGCAGAACCGCCAGAAGACGCGCCGCAGGAATAACTTAGATTCCAAGGGTTATAGGTGGCTGAGCCATCTTTATATTCGGTACTGGCATTTAGACCAAATTCAGGGAGCTTAGATTTTCCTAATACGACAAAACCTTGATCTAAGATTTGTTGGCTAATTTGAGGATTACGATCGGCTGGTTTTGAACCTATGGCCTTTGAACCATGGCGTGATGGCAATCCTTGATAATCTAGATTATCTTTAAAGAAAAAAGGGACGCCCGCAAATAGACCATGTTCAACATATTGATTTTTCTCTAAAGCACGTTGAAAACAGTCCAGTTCAATGGCATTTAGATGCGGATTGACGTGTTCCGCACGTGCAATGGCCGCTTGTGTAATTTCCTGTACAGAGGCTTCTTTAGATTTGATGAGCTGTGCAATCCCCACAGCATCTAGATCTGTGAGTACATCCGAACTAAAAGCATGTATGCGTTGACTGTGTTTTTGATCTTCCATGAACGAACCTATTTGTTTTTTGAATTTTGGTAAATATTGAATGAATTCATTGTTATCTCAACAACAAATATATGTATTTGAACAATATCTGTTTGAGCATAATAATGACAATAAAAATTGTCAAATATTTGTCTGATCTGAGGAAAGTGCAGAGATTGTACTAAGGAGGGCATCTAAAGCCTGTTGAATCTCATCCTTCCATGCAAAGGAACAATTTAAACGGATATATTGAGTTTTGGCTTCCGCAACATTAAATAAACGGCCTGGAGCAACGCTAATCTGCTGTTGAATTAGGGCTTCATAGACTGCCATACTTTCAACATTTTCCGGTAGTTTTAACCAAAGAAAATAACCACTTGGATGATATTGTAATTTGCATCCAGTCGGTAGGCGGCTTTCTAAATAACGGTAAAACTGTAATTTATGTTGCTGTAGACTTTTTCTTAAGACCCGTAAATGTTTTTCATAATGATAATTTGAAATAAATTCCACCAAGGCATTTTGCAATAAGGTATTAACGGAAATCGTGCTCATAAGCTGTAAGTGTTGAATCGCTTGAGAGTATTTACCTGCATGCACCCAACCCACCCGAAATGCAGCGCCCAACGTTTTAGAAAAAGATGAACAGTGTAAGACCATATTATTTTGGTCAAAGTATTTCATTGAAACAGGTTTCTTAGACGCATAATGCATTTCTTCATACACATCGTCCTCAATTAAATGCACATGATATTGGTGTAATAAAACGGCAATTTTTTGCTTGATTTCATCACTCACTGTGAAGCCCACAGGATTATGCGAATTCAGCATCAGCCAACAAATTTTGACGGGATAAGTTTTTAAAATATGTTCAAATGCGGTTAAATCAAAACCGTCTCGTGGATGTTCCGGTAAGGTCACCACTTTAAGGCCTAAGCGCTCTGCAGCTTGCAAGGCGCCATAGAAAATATTTTGCTGTAACACGATATAGTCACCCGGTGAGGCTATGGCCTGTAAGGAAAGATTCAGTGCATCCATACAGCCTGAGGTAATCACAATATCCTCTGGATCAGTGGCTATGCCTTGCATGCAATAACGCTGTGCAATCAACTTACGAAGGGCTAAATTACCGGGTGGAAGATTATCAATGGCATCGTAACTTTTGGGATTTCGGGAAATTTGCCCCATGATTTGGGTTAACTTTTTAGAAAAAACAATGTCTTGAGCTGGAAAAGCTGATCCCAATGGAACGATTTTTTCATCTTGTATTGATTTTAAATACTTAAAGACCAGAGAGTTAATTTCAACCGGCGTGTTTAAGGACACGATTTGAGCGTGTTCAGCCTCTATTTCGACTAAGCCTTGCGCCACATAGTAGCCTGATTTTTCACGTGCATAGATTAAGCCACGCGATTCTAACTCCTGATAAGCATTCATGACCGTGATTAAACTAAAGCCGGACAACTGTACTTGTTCACGTAAAGAAGGGAGTTTTTCGTGCGCTTTTAAAGTGCCATTTTCAATCAGTTGACGTAGGTGCTGTGCGAGCTGTTCCGATTTATACATAGTCATCAACAAGTCAAGATTCTGTTATAAATATATCAGTAAAAGTTTCCCAGCATTATATTTTTATAACAGATGGGTCGGTACTGTTATATGTTTTTTCAAATTCACTGTATCTAGTTTTAAGCTTGAATTTTTTATAAGGTGCATTAACCACAACACTTGTGGCGTCAAATGGTATGGAAGTTAGGGAGTTGACTATGTTTAAAGCCAGTGAATTAGAACTGTTACAACATTTACTGGTGGGTGTTCCATTGACAGATTCAACGCTGCATCTGTTGCAACAACAGCATACTAATTTAGAAGCAGTACTTTTACGCAGTCGAATTTTACGACAAGTACAGCAAGTGGGCTATGTCAGTATTTGTCAGGAGCATATGAATGCCAAGGCTGAAAATGCGGCTTTTTTATTTGCACCTTTTATCCTAGCGAATTTGAATCAGAAGGTGATGTACGCTACACCGCAAAGCCCTGAAAATGTTGCGATATTAAATCGTTATTATCATGCTGAGGCTAAACTTAGCGCATTTAAAGTTGATGATGTTTTATCGGGACTAAATGTCTACATTGAACTACATAATGAACAACTATCGCCAGCAGAATACTTCTATTTTAGTTTGATCAATAGCTTATGTAATCCGAAAGTTTCCAAAATCATTTGTATTACACATCTACATATCGACTTAGAAAAATTAAATCAGCTTGCTGAATATTTAGATGTTGAAATCCATGTCTTGGCGGATAAAGTTGAACCGATTGATTTTGATCTAAATCAAATCAATATGTTAAAGCTGCTATTTAAAGACAAAGATCAGCAATATATCGATTTATGCCAAAAATTTTCGTTTATTAACGCCAAAATTTTACAACGATTAGGTTTATATGAGTTTGACCGTGCGCAAGTCTTGGTAGAAGACATGTTTTATTCAGAGCATATCTTTGAAAAAATGTCGGTCTACGGTGAATACATTCAAACGCATCTTCAGCACCAAGTTAAAAAACCGAGTCCTGCATAAGCGATAAAGATGACTAATTAAGTTTATAGCTGTGAATTGATCACTTTAAAAATGCAAAAAGCTTGTAAGTCTAGATTTACAAGCTTTTTTTAAATTCAAATTTAAACCAATTTATTTGGCCTAATGATCCGATTAATACTTTATGAACTAATCATGAGCAAACATGAAATGTAAGATATTCATGCAATAGCGAGTTGCAATAAGTGAATAATACTGTCGCTTAAGGTAGATAGGAATTATCTGCACCAACGACAAACGCTACACCAATACAGAATAAAAGCACATAGATCGAGAACCAAATAATGGCACGTTTAAAGGCCTTATCTGAAATTTCACTGTCTGCATATTTTTGCGGTTTTTTAGGCTCTTGATTGCTCATAAGATGTACTCTAAATCCCTAATGGTTATAGGTGATTATTGGGGTATATCACTTGAAAGCATAGATACAACATTTATCTAAATTTCTATAACAGTTATAGTTTGGAGTTGAATGACAGTTGATTTGAGATTATTGACACATGATTCGGGATTGTTAAAGTATAGAGTAGTCTTGAATAAACCTCTCAATACATTGGAAATTAGATCATAAAATAATTTGGGGTTACAAGCAGAATACAATGGAAATAATTACGCTCATAACAATATTAGGAACTGTCATTTTATTGATTTATCTCAAACTTAGCGCCAAAAACCGTCAATGGCATTTGGATGAAAAAGGCGTGATGAAACATGAACGGATTGAGTACACACCATTCAACAAAATTGATGAAAATGACTTTCAATGGATACCTGATGTTATAAAAAAATATTTTCCTGACGGTCATGCCACCGTGCGGAAATATGGCAGCGGGGCGAAAAACATTCTGATCGTGAACAGCTCAATCTACTATCACCAATACTTAATTCGTGAAGAAGGCACAGGTGATATGATGCTGAATGGGTGGGATGCCATTATGGACAGCGTATTGTATGTAGAGAAGCGCAATGACGATAGTTCCTGCATGTATCTATTCAGACCTTGCGAGATTAACTTGCAAAATCATAATTTGTTTTTTAAAGGTAGATTTTTGGAGGGTACAATTGATGACTTGAAGCAAGGTTTTGATACATGGCAGGCCGCGCAAAAGGATTTTGTGAAAATACATCAAGATAAGGTGGATATACTCAAAAACAATATCATCGCTAAACAAAAAAAATATGACACTGAGGTTTATAAGCATCCTGAATTCAATTAACCCGCAAATTAAAGTGAAATAAAATCTTAGCTTGTGTGTCAGAGAATTTCAGAAAATCTTAACTTATATGGGCTTTGTTGCACAAAGCTATTCTTGAAGGCTTCTTCAGTAATATAATTTCCAGATGAAGAAGCCTACACCTAAAATCTATCGTACAACCAATTGGTCCTCGTATAACCAAGCTTTAATCAAGCGAGGAAATATTTCAATCTGGTTTGATCCTAAGACGCAATGGTATGCACAACCACAAGGCAAGCAAGGACGAAATCAAACTTATTCCGATACAGCGATTCAATGCTGTTTAATGATCAAATCTCTATTCCGTCTTTCTTTACGTATGGTTACTGGCTTTGTTCAAAGCCTGATTAAACTCTGTGGCTTGAATTGGACAGCACCAGATTACTCCACCCTTTGTAGACGACAAAAGCATATTGATATTGCGATAAGCTATCAGAAAAGTCATGATGGGTTACACCTACTTGTCGACTCTACGGGTTTAAAGTTTTTAGGTGAAGGCGAATGGAAGCGTAAAAAACATCAGCCTGAATACCGTCGGCAATGGCGTAAACTGCATATTGGTATAGATGCTGAAACACTGCAAATACGTGCCGTTCAGCTTACTACAAATAATGTCAGTGATTCACAAGTACTAGGTGATTTACTGGATCAAATTCCACTAGATGAGCGAATAGATTCTGTCTATACCGATGGCGCGTACGACACGAAGTGCTGCAGAAAAGTGATTTCAGATCGTCAAGCACATGCAGTAATTCCACCCAGAAAGAATGCCAAGCCCTGGAAAGATTCTAAAATAAGTTCAATAGAACGAAATGAGTTACTTCAAACGGTTAAACATTTAGGCAGAACCCTATGGAAAAAATGGTCGGGTTATCACCGTCGTAGTTTGGTGGAAACCAAGATGCATTGCATCAAATTATTAGGTGATAGGCTGACGGCAAGACATTTTCAAAGTCAGGTCAATGAAATTCATGCGCGTGTGGCAGTTCTGAATAGATTTACGGAATTAGGTAGACCTCGCACCCAAGTTGTGTCTTAAATTTGAATGGATTGGGGAGAACTCAGCTTTTGAATGTTTATGCAACAAAGCCACTTATATGACAACGCAAGCTGAGATTAAATATCAAGAAAACAAAAAAATTATGATTTAACTAAGAAAATGAATCTCAGATTATTTGTCATTTACCTTTTGGAAGGTAGCTTCATTTCTTAATCCATTAATAAACTATGATATTGATCGGTTCTTTTTCTCAAAAAGTCCCAGACCAGCTTAATGCGCGGCTCATGTTGTAAATCGACTAAGGTCAGCATCCAAAAGGTATGCACAAAACGAACATCTTGCGCCAAGACTTGTTCTAATTCGGGTTTTTCCTCTGCCAAAAACTTGGGCAATATTGCCAATCCTGCACCCGCACTCACGGCAATTTGTTGCGCCAAAATACTACTACTTCTAAAGTTGGCATTGAGCTGAATAGGTAAACGCTCTAAACAATACAGTTCAGGGCTATAGACCAAATCATCTATATAGTTCACAAAAGTGTGTGATTTTAAATCTTCTAATGTATGAATGGGTTGCGTGTTTTTTAAGTATTCTTTACTGCCATAAATCTTTAAACAATAGTCTGCTAGTCGAGTAATAATATAAGGTCCTGATTTCGGTCGATCAATTGAAATAACAATATCTGCTTCACGATGTGAAAGTTTGATCATTTTCGGAACAGGAATAAGGTCGATAGTCAGCAAGGGGTATTTTTTGGACAATTCTGCCAAGAGCTGTGTCAAAAATGCTGTTCCAAACCCTTCTGGTGTGCCAATTCGCACACGACCTTGCATAGGTTGGTTGGGTTTTTCGATTTGTAAAAAGGCCTGTTCCATTTGTTCAACGCGAGGAACCAGTGCCAAACCTTCTAAGGTAAGCTCATAACCTGTGGCTTCACGTTTAAATAATGGCGTGCCTAAAGCCAGTTCTAGCGCATGTATACGTCGAGAAACCGTACTGTGCTCAACACCGATAATACGTGCGGTATTGGTTAGGGTTTTCGCACGAGCCAAAACCAAAAAATACTGTAAATGATCCCAATCTACTTTCATTGTTATTGTCATCCCTGTGCATATTTGCACATCAATCGTGCGTGAATCTCTATTGGTAGTCAAAATTTTCTTTGCTAGTTTGAATTGAATTGGAAAATATAAATATAAGGCTTTTGGATATTTTCTAAGTCAGTACAAAACAATAAGTGCCTATGGAGAGGTCATGAACACAATGTCAAATATTCAGTCAGCAACGGCTAAATTATTAATTAACGGTAAATTTGTAGAGTCAAACACTACAGAGTGGCAAGACATTTTAAATCCTGCAACACAAGAGGTTTTGGGTCGTGTTCCAATGGCGACTATGGAAGAAGTGGATGCAGCGATTGCTTCAGCGCAAGAGGCGTTTAAGACTTGGCGCTTAACACCCGTACAAGCACGTATGCGCATTATGCTGAAACTACAAGATCTGATCCGTAGCAACATGAAAGACATTGCCCATGTACTGACTGCTGAGCAAGGAAAGACGCTAGCAGATGCTGAGGGTGATATTCAACGTGGTTTAGAAGTCGTTGAGCATGCGTGTTCGGTTGGCACACTTCAAATGGGCGAATATATAGAAGGTGTGGCATGTGGTGTGGATACCTATACCTTGCAACAGCCTTTGGGTGTATGTGCAGGAATTACGCCATTTAACTTTCCTGCGATGATTCCACTGTGGATGTTCCCAATGGCCATTGTCAGTGGAAATACCTTTGTTTTAAAGCCATCTGAACAAGATCCATTATCGACCATGATGCTTGTAGAACTTGCGATTGAAGCCGGTATTCCAGCAGGCGTATTGAACGTAGTGCATGGTGGTAAAGACGCTGTTGATCGTTTATGCACACATCAAGCTATTAAGGCCATTTCATTTGTGGGCTCTACAGCTGTTGGTACACATGTATATAACCTTGCAGGACAGCATGGAAAACGTGTGCAGTCGATGATGGGGGCTAAAAACCATGTGGTGGTGATGCCAGACGCCAATAAAGAACAAACCTTAAATGCCCTCGTTGGTGCAGCATTTGGTGCGGCAGGTCAGCGTTGTATGGCTTTGTCGGTTGCTGTCATGGTTGGTGAAAGTAAAGAATGGGTCAATGAACTGGTTGAAAAAGCCAAAACGCTGAAGGTCAATGCAGGGCATGAGCCGAATACCGATATTGGCCCAGTTATTTCACCTCGCGCAAAAGCACGTGTACTGGATTTAATTCAAAGCGGTGTAGAGCAAGGTGCGGAGTTGCTGCTGGATGGTCGTGATGTTCAAGTCATCGGCTATGAGCAAGGAAACTTTGTCGGAGCAACGATTTTTAATCAAGTTTCAACCGATATGCGCATCTATACCGAAGAGATCTTTGGACCCGTATTAGCCATTATTCATGTCGATACTCTGGAGCAGGCGATTGAATTGATTAATGCCAATCCATTTGGCAACGGTGTCGGACTATTTACACAAAGCGGTGCAGTCGCACGTACATTCCAAAGCGATATCGATATTGGTCAAGTGGGTATCAACATTCCAATTCCTGTACCTGTACCTTTCTTTAGCTTTACAGGATCGCGTGGTTCAAAACTGGGTGACTTAGGTCCATATGGTAAGCAAGCAGTTCAGTTCTATACACAAACCAAAACCATCACCAGTCGTTGGTTCGAAGATACACAAGAAAAAGGTGAAGTGAATACCACCATTAACCTACGTTAATTTAGGAGTTCAAGGATGAATATTGCCTTTATCGGTTTAGGAAACATGGGCGGAAAAATGGCTCAAAACCTACTCAAAGCAGGTTTTACGGTTTACGGTTTCGACTTAAGCGAAATTGCGATTCAGCATTTTACTGAAGCAGGTGGCATCGTTTGCCAAAGCCCACAAGATGCCGCGAAACAAGCAGATGTCGTGATTAGCATGTTGCCTGCTGCCAAGCATGTCAAAGAGGTGTACTTGGGAGAAAATGGTGTATTGGCGGTAATGAAAGCAGGAAGCTTATGTATCGATAGCAGTACCATTGATCCGCAAACCATTAAGGACATAGCCGAGGCGGGTGCTGCACATCAGATAAAAATCTGTGATGCACCTGTTTCAGGCGGAACTATTGGTGCTCAGGCAGGTACATTAACCTTTATGGTCGGTTCGGATGATCAAACCTTTGAAAAAACCAAAGCGGTATTGGGCCACATGGGTAAAAACATTGTGCATTGTGGTGATGTGGGTGCAGGTCAAATTGCGAAAATTTGCAATAACTTGATTCTTGGTATTTCCATGGCAGCCGTTGCTGAAGGTATGGCACTCGGTGCGCGTCTGGGAATTGATCCTCAAGCCTTAGCGGGTGTGGTGAATAGTTCGAGTGGACGTTGCTGGAGTTCGGATGTATGTAATCCATGGCCGGGTATCTCAGCAAATGCACCTGCGGGACGTGGCTATACCGATGGTTTTGCAACTCAGTTGATGTTGAAAGATCTAGGATTGGCTGTAGAAGCCGCAGGACAAGTCAAACAGCCGATTATTTTAGGTGGACTGGTTCAGCAGATGTATCAACAGCTGTGTTTACAAGGTAATGCACACTTAGATTTTTCAAGCATCGTGCAACAATATTTACCTAAGAATGCTGAAGAAACGCATTGAACACCAAACTAGCCTAGGGATGGCTAACAATACTAACACTCGTGTCGGAATAACAATAAATTGAGACTGAGGTAGAGAAGATGTCGAATTATCAAGATGTTGCAAAGGCATTTGACTTAAATCATGCTGCCAAAGAAATGTTATCAGGCTCTTTAGAGCAATTAAATGCATGTTATGAATGCTGCGACCGTCATGCGATTGATCAAAATAAGGTTGCACTGTATTGGCAAGGCAAAGATGGACGGAAAGAACAATATACCTTTGCAGAGCTGCAACAGTGGTCGAGCCAATTTGCCAATTTTTTAAAGTCACAGGGTGTGCAAAAGGGTGATCGTGTATCGGGTTTATTACCTCGTACAGTTGAATTACTTGTGGTGATTTTAGGGGCTTGGCGAATAGGTGCTGTATATCAACCGCTATTTACCGCCTTTGGCCCCAAAGCCATTGAACATCGTTTACACCTTGCACAAAGCAAATTGGTGATTAGCGATGTTGGTAATCGCAGTAAATTAGATGAAGTTGCACATTGTCCTCAAATCGTTACTGTTGCAGATCCAGCGGGTCAAGGGATACAACAGGGAGATTTAAACTTTTGGGATGAAGTAAACGCACAGTCTACAGATTGTGAATTTGTCTTACAGAGCATTAATGATCCATTTCTTTTGATGTTTACTTCAGGTACTACAGGTCCTGCAAAACCTTTAGAAGTCCCGCTCAAAGCCTTAATCGCTTTTGGTCAATATATGAAAAATGCGGTAGGACTGCGTGAAGATGATTCGTTTTGGAATATTGCCGATCCGGGTTGGGCTTATGGTTTGTATTACGGAATTACTGGGCCACTTTTACTTGGACATGCAACACTCTTTTACGAAGGTGGTTTTAGCATTGATAGTTTGTGTCAGATCGTAGATGACTACAAAGTAACAAACCTTGCAGGCGCACCGACAGCGTATCGGATGATGATGGCGGCTGATCCTGAACAAATGGCAAAACTCAAAGGTAAATTTAGAGTCGTGAGTAGTGCTGGAGAGCCGCTTAATCCTGAAGTGTTCCGCTGGTTTAAACAAGTCCTAGATGCACCGATCTTTGACCATTATGGTCAGACTGAAGTTGGTATGGTGGTGTGTAATCACCATGGTTTACAACATGATATTCGCGCAGGTGTCGCAGGTTATGCCAGTCCAGGATATCGCGTGGCGGTTGTTGATGAACAAGGGCAAGAGCTAGCTGCAGGAACGCCAGGAGTACTGGCTGTCGATATCAGTCAATCACCGATGATGTGGTTTGGTGGCTATAAAGAAAGTCGTAAGTCACCCTTTGTAAAGCATTATTACCTCACCGGTGATACCGCAGAAATACACGCAGATGGCAGTATGAGCTTCGTTGGTCGTAATGATGATGTGATTACAACATCAGGTTATCGTATCGGGCCATTCGATGTAGAAAGCGCTTTACTTGAGCATGATGCAGTGATTGAAGCTGCGGTCATTGGTGTGCCTGATCCAGATCGGACAGAAATCGTAAAAGCTTTTGTAATTTTAGCTGAGCATGTCACAGCGTCAGAAGAATTAGCGGAGCAGCTAGGGCAATTTGTGAAAAAGCGCTTATCTGCACATGCTTATCCACGATTGGTGGAGTTTGTTCAAGAACTACCGAAAACTCCAAGTGGAAAAATTCAGCGTTTCTTATTAAGAAATCAAGAGATTGCGAAACAATCCACGCAGCATGCAAGTTAAATGACGTAACGATTAACCCTAAATGAATGCCGAACAATCAGGATCAAAATCAAGCTTTCATTCAGTTTTAGTCATTTTCAAACTGGATGAAAGCAAATGATTGATGTACAGGAAGATAAGATGCAATTTACCGAAGAACAATTATTAATTCAGGACATGGCACGCAGTTTCGCACAGGAACAAATTAAACCTCAAGCGGCTGAATGGGATAAAAACGGTACCTTTCCCAAAGCGGCTTTAGCACAGATGGGTGAACTGGGTTTATTGGGCATGCTGGTATCAGATGAATGGGGTGGTTCAGATACAGGTAATCTTGCCTATGTTATGGCTTTAGAAGAGATTGCCGCGGCAGATGGAGCAACCTCAACTATTATGAGTGTACATAACTCGGTAGGCTGTGTTCCTATTGCTAAATTTGGCACAGAAGAACAAAAGCAGAAATATTTAGTGCCTTTAGCACAAGGCAAAATGATCGGGGCATTTGCATTAACTGAGCCGCATACGGGTTCAGATGCTGCTGCCATTAAAACTCGTGCAGTCAAAGATGGTAATGAATGGGTGATTAATGGTGCTAAGCAGTTTATTACCTCTGGACATAATGCAGGGGTCATTATTGTCTTTGCTGTGACTGACCCAAGTGCAGGGAAAAAAGGCATGAGTGCTTTTATTGTCCCAAGAGAAACATCCGGCTATGAAGTGATTCGTACTGAAGAAAAGCTTGGATTACATGCCTCAGATACCTGCCAAATCGCACTCACAGACGTGCGAGTGCATGAAAGCCTAATGTTAGGAAAAGAAGGTGAAGGTTTGAAAATCGCCTTATCAAATCTAGAAGGCGGTCGTATTGGTATAGCGGCGCAAGCAGTTGGTCTTGCACGAGCAGCATTAGAAGAAGCAACGCGATATGCCAAAGAGCGTATTACTTTTGGAAAGCCGATCTTTGAACATCAGGCAGTTGCGTTCCGATTGGCAAGTATGGCAACAGAAATAGAAGCCGCACGCCAATTGGTCTATCACGCGGCACGTTTAAAAGAAGCAGGGCAACCTTGCTTAAATGAAGCGTCTATGGCCAAGCTTTTTTCGTCTGAAATGGCTGAGCGTGTTTGCTCCGCAGCATTACAAGTCTTTGGTGGTTATGGCTATCTCAAAGATTTACCGATAGAACGTATATATCGTGATGCGCGTATTTGCCAAATCTATGAAGGTACGAGTGATATTCAACGTTTAGTAATTGCCCGTAGCTTATAACGTCTTTAAGACATTTAAAACGACAAGGCTTCAGATATGAAGCCTACTCATAAATATTGAATATATATAGGGATCTCACATGCAATTTGAAACGATTCTGCTCGAAAAAAACAATGGTGTTGGACTTATTACTTTAAATCGTCCTCAGGCCTTAAATGCGTTAAATAGCACATTAATTCAAGACCTTAATTTAGCCTTAGATGATTTAGATCGAGATCCAACTATCGGTTGTATGGTTATTACAGGTTCAGAAAAAGCCTTTGCCGCTGGTGCAGATATTAAAGAAATGGCTGAACTGAGTTTTCCGAATATTTATTTGGATGATTTTTTTCATCTGGCAGATCGAATTGCTCAGCGCCGTAAACCTTTAATTGCAGCTGTCAGTGGTTATGCGTTGGGTGGAGGCTGTGAGTTAGCACTCATGTGTGACTTTATTTACTGTGCCGACAATGCAAAATTCGGTTTACCAGAAGTGACATTGGGAGTAATTCCCGGGATAGGTGGGACACAGCGCTTAACGCTTGCTATTGGTAAAGCAAAAGCTATGGAAATGTGCCTAACTGCGAGACAAATGGGCGCAGTAGAAGCAGAGCAGAGTGGTTTAGTTGCTCAAGTCTTCCCTAAAGAGGAGCTAGTCGAAAAAACCTTAAATGCTGCTAAAAATATAGCCGAAAAATCTGTGGTGGCAACCATGATGATCAAAGAGTCAATTAACCGTGCATTTGAAGTCAGTTTGCAAGAAGGTTTGCGTTTTGAACGCAGAACATTCCATTCGATTTTTGCAACACAAGACCAAAAAGAAGGCATGCAAGCATTTGTTGAAAAGCGCCAAGCCAATTTTAAAAACAATTAAAAATAAAAAAGGATGATATGGATATGAGTACAAATAACTTAATGATTGAAGAACATGGACATTTAGGCCAAATCAGTTTAGATCGCGTGGCAAGTTTAAATGCCTTGTCTTTGGAAATGATTCAAGGGATTCAACAGCAATTAGCACTATGGGCTGATCAAACTAATATTCATGCTGTACTTATTCGCTCAAATAGTCCTAAAGCATTTTGTGCAGGTGGCGATATTCGTTATCTCTATGATAGTTATATGAATGGTAAAGAAGAACATCAAGCTTATTTTCAAGCTGAGTATGAAATGCTGAATAGCATTCGTGCGTATGAAAAACCCATTATAGTCATACTCGATGGCTATGTACTTGGCGGTGGATTTGGCTTGGCGCAAGCATGTCATGTGCTTATCAGTAGCGAAAAATCAAAATTTGCCATGCCTGAAACTGCCATTGGATTTTTCCCAGATGTGGCTGCGACACACTTTTTATCACGTTTAGATGATATTGGTGTGTATATGGCAACTACAGGCGATCAAATCAGTGCCAGCGATGCGTTGTATCTAGATTTGATTGACTACCATGTTCCGAGTGAGCAACTTGTTCAATTAGAAGAAGAATTAAGAAATTCCAAGCAACTAAGCAAGGAAAATATTGAACAATTGATTGCGAAATATATTACTCGACCAGCGGAAAGTGAACTTAGTCAAAATGCAGATTTAATTCGTAAGCATTTTGGTTTTGAGAGCATTGATGCCATTGAAAATAGTCTTGAAAATGAACAGCATAATGATGCTCAAGTGTGGGCGCTAAAAATACGCAATACCTTGGAACAACGATCTCCAATCGCGAAAAGAATCAGTTTACAACTCCAGCATTTAGGTCGTGGTCTTTCACTGAAGCAATGCATGCAAATTGAACGACATTTACAAGACGTTTGGTTTCAACATGGCGATATTGTCGAAGGTGTGCGCGCATTAATTGTGGATAAAGACAAACAGCCAAAGTGGCAACAGTCTAGTCCGGCTTTAGACAAAATAATGGAGGAAATATCTATTTAATGAGTGATTTAAAAAACTTTAACGATTCAAACCATTGGTCAATATTCATACTTAATTTCTTATTCGATATGAACAAGTGACTCAACGTAAATTAAACATATAAGATCTAAAAATATTGATTTTCAAGAAGAAAATCATCAAATAAACCAGGCATCGTGAAAATGCAACATAGAAATATCTTGCAGAATAAGGAAGATAGCAATGCAAAATGTACAGGGAAATACAGCTCCACCAGCCAAGTCCTCGCATCGTTTAGCGGGTATTTCCAGTATGGTGGGTACAACCATCGAATGGTATGACTTTTTTATCTACGGTGCTGCCGCAGCACTCATTTTCAATCGACTTTTTTTCCCAAATCTTGATCCGTTAACGGGCGTATTGGCAGCATTTGCTACTTATGCTGTAGGCTTTATTGGTCGTCCACTCGGTGGCATTGTTTTTGGCCATTTTGGCGATAAAATTGGTCGTAAATCAATGTTATTGGTCACACTAATGTTGATGGGTATTCCAACGGTGATGATTGGGTTGTTACCGACTTTCGAAACCATTGGTTATTGGGCAACGGTCTGTTTAATTATTTTAAGATTTATACAGGGCATGGCCATGGGTGGAGAATGGGGCGGAGCAGTCCTCATGGCGGTAGAGCATGCGCCAGCGGGTAAAAAAGGCTTTTGGGGAAGTTTACCGCAAGCCAGTACAGGTGGTGGTTTATTGCTCGCTTCGGTAGCTTTAGGCTTAGTCTCAATGTTGCCTGAAGAAGCACTATTTAGCTGGGGTTGGCGTCTGCCATTTTTAGCCAGCATTATTTTACTGGCTGTAGGTTGGTATATTCGAGTGAAAGTGCCTGAGTCACCAGACTTTGAAAAAGTTAAAGCTCAAACCGAAACAATTAAAGTTCCAGCAAAACAAGTGTTTAAAAATCATCCTAAGCAGTTGATTACGATTATTTTATCTCGAGCTGCTGAAAATGCTTGGTTCTATTTAGCATCGACATTTGCTTTAGCCTATACAACCACACAGCTAAATATTCCTAGACAAGACATTTTGTTTGCAACGATTTGTGGTGCTGCGGTCATCATGGTCATTACGCCAATTTTTGGGCATTTGTCTGATAAAGTTGGGCAAAAAAACATGTTCAGATTTGGTTTATGCGTACTGGCTTTATACAGCTATCCATTTTTTGCAATGTTAAATACCAAGGATCCTGTATTGGTTTGGACGGCCATTGTGATTGGTATTGGCGTAGTTTTTCCTTTGATGTATGCGCCGCAGTCACAGTTATTTTCACGCCAATTTCCAGCAGAAATACGTTATAGCGGTATTTCAATCTCAGTTCAATTTGCAGGCGTGCTAGGTGGTGGTTTAGCTCCATTAATCGCGACGAAATTGTTGAGTATTGGTGATGGAAGCCCCAATTTAATTATTGCCTATATTTCAGGCTTTGCAGTGATTGCGATTATTGCGTCATCATTTTTAAAGCCGGATCAAATAGAGCAAAAAACAAAAGCATTTAGCAGTAAAGAAATTAAATCTTCATAAATCAAAAATCAGGTAAACAGTAGGCTGATTTAAATATAGAAATTAATGTGAATTAGCCATAGCAATCGTTGTTATGGCTTTTTTCTTGTCTGAGGATTGTAGCAGGACAAATAATATTGTCAGTATTGCGTAGGATCTTGGCGGCACAAAATATGTTTGATGTGTAAGAGCAACAAATCAAGTTTGTTACACAGATGAAAGATTTAAGCACCAATAAATTAAAAAATATTAAATATCAAAGTCTTAATTATACTTGTTATTCACCAATTAAAATGTCTATGCGATAAACCATTTAAAATGTCCTGTTTTTAACCACAAGAGTCAAGCACAGGATTTAAGTTTCTTTGTTCAACAACAGCTTTCTGAGCTTTACGACTTGGCATACTTTTCTTGGCCCGGGAACGTTTATTCTGTTTTTCTAGTTCTTCATGCTGCTGTTGAATATGCGCCAGGACTGAACCTAACCGTTTATTCTCAACAATCTCATTTTGCTGTAGCCCAGCCAATTTATTGAAGATGCTGTAGTTGAGCTTTCGTCCTTCATGCATGAGGGCCACAGTGCCATCCGGATACTCCAGAAATGCAATGTATTGCCCAGCAAGCTTATGATTCAGCTCTGTCGGTTCAAGCAGATAAATACATTTGTCATAGGTAATCGTCAGGTTCTTGGTGACCTTACGCGGTTCCTGCCAGGTAAAAATATCATCCAGTTCAAGATCAGATTCGGTTAATGGACGATGCAGGTTCTTTGAGTTTCGCGCACATTTGGCGAACTTCTGATTGAACTGCTCAATAAAGCAGGGCAACCAGGCATTTGCTTCTGCAATCGAACAGATGCCTTCCAGGCGCATCTCCTTGATCAAACGGTCCTGAAGGGTTCTATTCGCTCGCTCTACGCGACCCTTCGCCTGTGGGGAGTTGGCGAAGATAATATCAATGTTTAACTCATTCAGAATCCGCCCAAATTGCGTGATCTTGCTGTCTTGGCTGGATTTTTGATTAACTCTGAATACCGAATGTTTGTCGCTATAAAAGGCTAGAGGTTTGCCGTATTGTTCAATGTAGGCTCGGGTTGAAAGCATGTAGTCAAAGGTCGTTTCAGCCTCACAAAAGCGCAGATGCAACAGCTTTCCAGTAGCATCATCGATATAAACCAACAAGCAGCATTTTGCAGCTCGACCTTCAAACCAGTCATGATATGAGCCATCAATTTGGATCAGTTCACCGAAGCAATCCCGGTTATAACGTGGCTGATATGGACGCTTCAGGCGCTTGGATCGCGGAATCCACAGGTCATTGGCCGTCATCCAGCGCCGAAGCGTTTCTACCGGGATATTCAGGTCAAACATGCTGCTGAGCTTCTCATGCGCCAAGGTGGGTCCAAAGCCCAGCAAATGTTCAGCAATAATGGAAAGGCACTTTGATTTTAACAAGTCATCATGGCGACGATGGCCAGGTTGACCACGACTGGCATGTGCCATACCTGAGACACCATCTTGATTGAGCTTCTGCAATAACCGGGTAATTTGACGGGTGGAAAGATTTAGGATTTCAGCAGCACGGACCTGGGTAATACGATGATCTCGAACGTCTTGCAGAACTGCAAGCCGTTGAATTTCTTTGTCAGACATAGTGATCAGCATCTATATTTATATCCAGTCCATGGTGATAAAAACCATCATAAACTAGACATTTTTATTGGTGAGAATATAGACACTTTAAATGGGTTCTAACAATACTATTTCGTATAATATATATTATGTTAAATAGCATATCCAAGACTGTAGCCTACGCAACCTCAGTTGGTGCTACAGCTCGACATCGTGAATCCTAGTAAAATTATATTCACGATGCCGAGTACGCTAATGAACATAATATACGTTATGCCGAAATCAGAATCTTATCAATTGGCGAATCTGACGTTCCTGATGTTTAAATTCAAACCCTCTCATTTTTTCAACTCACTCAGGTTATAATGATGGCTTCCCAAAATATGATTGATCTATTATGAACGCCTCTAATGACCCTTTACATGGCAAAAAACTTGCTGATATTTTGGATGAATTATTAGATTACTACGGTGGTTTTGAAGGCTTAAGTCGTAAAATTGAAATTAGATGTTTTTGCATCGATCCAAGTGTTAAATCATCATTACGATTCTTACGCACTACACCATGGGCACGTGAAAAAGTAGAAAGCTTATATTTGTATGTCTTACGCCAAAAAGCCAAACAGAAATCGTAACGATCAAAAAACCAACTTCAGATATCTTTTATAGCCATTACCTAGCAGTTTATGTTTTAAGATAAAATAAACGACTGAATCCTTCTAGCTGTTCCTTGCACACTGTATCTTCGCCTTCGATTTATTTTGACCCTTATTATGAGCAATCCTTTTTCCCAGCATCCTCAAATTGGTGTAGTCACTACATTTTCTGAATTGATTCACAGTCATTTTAGCGGTCAAATGAATGCGCTTTGCTGGCAACGTAGCTTACAAGGTGATTTTAAAGAAATAGTTGAAAAGTTAGAACTTATCGAAAATATTACCGAAGTTTCTGTAAAAGATCTGATGAAGTTAACACTTTCATCGCAAGGCTATTTAGCCAGAGAAGTTATTTTAAATGATCTGCAACAATTAACAGAATTTGGTGCATCACCTTCGTTGAACTTGCTCAAATGTTATGAACGAGATGATGAATTCGATTTCATCTCAACCGATGTTTATTCCTTTCATGTCGATCGATCACCTATCGCTACCGATACCTTTTTATGCACTTACTATGGTGCCGCTAGTGATATTGTGCCAAATGATCACGTCACACAAAAAATCTTAATTCCTGAAATACGAGAGCAACTCAAAGCTTTATACGATGGTCCTGTCTCAGAATTTGATGACTTTTTAGCGGAATATTTTTTTGATTTACATTATCAGCTCAAAGAAAATGCTGTGCCTGTAAATCTAGGCAATGGTCATCTTTGGCGTTTAGCGGTGGATCATCCTACACAGCAAGTTTTGCCTTGTGTACACCGCGCACCTGTTGAAAATTCAGGTGAGTATCGGCTTATGCTGATTTGCTGATTTTAAATATTGATGGATCTTGAGTCCATACGATCCATTCTGTCTAATGAATGAATCGTATGGGGTAATGCCATATCGTTTTAATCTTGATTGATTAGTCTAGATTATTTAGATCGAGCTGTATTAAGCCAGCGGTAGAGCACGGGCAATAGCACCAAGGTCAGTAAGGTGGAAGAAAGAATACCGCCAATCACCACAGTCGCTAAAGGTCGTTGTACTTCTGCACCTGTACCTGTTGCCAAAGCCATTGGTACAAAACCTAAAGAGGCAACACAGGCGGTCATCAGTACTGGGCGTAATCGAAGTACAGCGCCCTGCCATACGGCTTCATGTAATGGATATTTTTCCCTCAGTTCTTTAATAAAGGTCAGCATGACTAGACCATTCAGCACAGCAACACCTGAGAGCGCAATAAAACCAATACCCGCCGACATCGAAAGTGGAATATCCCTAAACCAAAGAAGCAGTACACCGCCGGTTAAAGCAAAGGGTACGCCAGTAAAGACCAGCAGACTTTCTTTCACATTATGAAATACTGCCATTAATAAAATAAAGATGGTCAGTAGTGCTAAAGGAATGACAATTTGCATTCTTGCTTTGGCAGATGCAAGGTTCTCAAATTGACCGCCATATTCAATCCAATAACCGCTTGGTAATGCATATTGTTTCAGCTGAGCCTGCATATCCGCCACAAAAGAACCTAAATCACGGCCTTCAACATTGGCAGTTACTACAATACGGCGTTTACCATTCTCACGGCTGACTTGATTGATCCCATCTACATTAGACACTGTGGCAACATTTGAAAGTACAATACTGCCACCATTTGGCAACTTTAACGGGAGTTGTGAAATCGTGCTTACATTACGATCTTGATCATTTAAACGAATAACAAAGTCAAAACGGCGATCGCCTTCTAAAATCTCCCCTACACTTTGTCCGCCTACACTGGCTGCCACAGTATCCTGTATAGATTTAACACTTAAACCATATTGCGCAGCCAAAGCCTTATCTATTTCAATATTTAATAAAGGTAATCCTGCGGTTTGTTCAACTTTTACGGCGCTACTCCCCGCAACTTGCTGCATAATTTTGGCGATTTTAGTGGCTTCTGTGTTGAGCACTTGCATATCATCGCCAAATATTTTAACGCCCACATCACTACGCACACCTGAGATCAACTCATTAAAGCGCAGTTCAATAGGTTGGGAAAACTCACTGTTATTGCCAGGAATCGTAGCCACATAAGCCACCATACGGGCACGCAGTTCATCCACACTTTCTTTAGGGTTCGGCCATTCATTTCGTGGTTTAAGCATAATATAACCATCGGAAATGTTCGGAGGCATTACATCGGTTGCCACTTCTGCTGTACCTGTACGAGCAAATACAGCCTGAATCTCTGGAAATTTTTTCAACAGCAGTTTCTCAGCGTTTTCCTGCATTCTTAATGATTCTTCTAAACCAGTGCTAGGAGAGCGCATCAGTTGAACTGCAAAATCACCTTCACTCAGCTGTGGTGCAAACTCACTGCCAATTTTAGTGCTTAAAAGCCCAGTAATGAGCAGTAAACACAGTGCAAAAGTCATTACCACAGCCTTGTAATGAAAGGCTGTATTTAATATTCGAAGATACTGCTTTTTCAGCCAAGTCATCCAACGGCTTTCTGTTTCTTTAATTTCACCTTTTACCCAAAGCGCTACAGCAGCAGGTACAAATGTAATAGACAGAATGATCGCCGCCACAAGTGCCAATACCACAGTTAATGCCATCGGATGGAACATTTTTGCTTCTACACCACTTAAAGCAAAAATTGGCAAATACACCACTAAAATAATCAACTGACCGAATATCAGCGGACGGCGTGCCTGACGAGCAGCCAAAAAGACTTCTTTAAAGCGTTCATTTTGCGTTAATGGACGTTTCAACGTTTGCTGTGCATGGGCTAAACGTCGTATACAGTTTTCAACAATCACCACTGCACCATCAACAATAATCCCGAAATCAAGCGCGCCTAAGCTCATTAGGTTCGCGCTGATATTCTTTTGTGCCATACCGGTTAAGGTAAACAGCATGGATAGTGGAATAACGCAGGCAGTAATTAAGGCGGCACGGATATTACCTAAAAAGATAAATAAAATGATGATGACCAGAATTGCGCCTTCAACCAAGTTCTTTTGAACGGTTTTAATGGCTTTCTCTACCAATATGGTACGGTCATACACTGTTTCAATTTTTACCCCTTTGGGTAAGCTGGCTTGAATGTCTTTAATTTTGGCATCTACAGCTTTCGAGACAGTTCGGCTATTTTGCCCCATGGCCATCATGGCAATACCTAAAACGGTTTCTTCGCCGTTATAGGTTGCACCACCTGTGCGCAAATCATGCCCTATCGATACTTGTGCAATATCACCCACCCGAATTGGACTGCCGTTTGGGCTGTCAATCATCGTGTTTTCAATATCTGTAATGGTATTTAAGGTTCCCGGCACTCGAACTGTTAACTGCTGACCATTTTCCTCAATAAATCCTGCACCACGGTTTTCATTATTTTCTGTAAGCGCTTGCTGTAATTGTTCTAATGACAGGTTCAGCTGTTGCATGCGGTTTAAATCAGGTGAAACCACGTAGGTTTTATTAAAACCACCAATACTGTTGACCTCGGCAACACCTTGTACACGCTGTAATTGCGGACGCACAATCCAGTCCTGAATTTCACGCAAATCCATCGCGCTATATGCCGTACCATCTGCTTTTTTTGCATTGGGTTCTGCTTTCAGCACCCATTGATAAATCTCGCCCAAACCTGTCGAAACTGGCGACATCGTCGGAGAAACCTGAGCTGGCAATGACGACTGAACTTCCTGTACCCGCTGATTAATTTGCTGACGTGCCCAGTAAATATCCGTACCGTCTTTAAAGACAATCGTGACTTGTGACAGGCCATAACGGGAAATAGAACGGGTCAACTCCAAATCTGGAATACCTGCCATCGCATTTTCAATCGGATAAGTAATCCGCTGTTCAACTTCTAACGCTGTAAAGCCATTGGCCTGCGTATTAATTTGCACTTGGGTGTTGGTAATATCAGGTACTGCATCAATCGGCAGTTTTTGATAACTGTAAATCCCGACGGCAATCCATGTGCAGACAAACAGCATCACCCAAATTGCATTTTGAATTGAAAACTGAATAATGCGTTCGAATAGACCTTCTGGCTTTGGTAAATCTGTGTTCGGGTTCTCTGAATTAGTGTTCATGGCCAGCCTCGTCTTTTTCCAGTTCAGATTTCAGTAAAAAACTGCCTTGGGAAATATACTTTTGCCCTGCCTCAAGACCCGAAATCACTTCTAGCCATTGCCCATCACTGGATGCTTGTCCAAGTTTTAGCGCTTGTGCTTTTAAATGCACTTGGCCTTTTAGCTCAGATTCAACAATAAAAATACTGTCTTGACCCTCAATACTTTGCACGGCGGACTTTTGCACCCGTAATGCTTTTTTAGTACCTGAATCAGCCAATAGCACGTTGACCATCACATTCGGGCGAAGCTCAGCAGATTGTTGTTTTAATTTGGCACGTACCACCAAGCGTCCCGTTTGCACATCTGCCTTTGACGTCAGGCTTTGTACCTCTGCGCTATAGAGCTGATCTGAGCCATTGATTTTGAAAGAGACGTTTTGACCCGTTTGTAATTGTGCGGAATATTGATGAGTTAAGTTAAATTCTAGCCACAAATCTTTTAGCTGTTCAATGGTGAACAATTGATCTGCCAATTGCACATTTTCACCTACAACAATATCTTTTTGACTGATTACACCTGCAATAGGCGCACGAATGATAAATCGTCCGTTTTGACCGCTATTCGCGCCCAAAGCTTGCAAGCGCGATTGTGTCGACTGTACGCTAATTTGAGCCTGACGATAGGCATTTTCAGCACGCTGAAAGTCCTGTTTGGCAGAAATCCCTTGAGACCATAGCTTTTGCTCACGCTGATAATCTTGGCGAGACAAATCTAAATTGGCTTCTGCCATACGCAAATTAGCTTGCTGATCAATTAATTCAGGCACAGAAAGCACAGCTAGAGTTTGCCCTTTTTGTACGGTTTGACCGAGTGCCACACTGACTTGCTCGACATGTCCGCTAAAATTTGGGGAAATATGTGCCTGCTGATCTGTATTGACGGCCAATTTACCCGGCAATTGAATAATATTTTCGACCAGACCATTTTCCGCAGTCGTAATTTTAATTCCTTGTTCCACCATTTGCTGAGCACTAAGCTGAAGTTCACCTTCTTCTGCGTGTTCTGCTTCAGCATCACTATCATTAGCCTCGTTATGCTCTCCCTCACTCTCAGTTTTATCTGCATCGGATTTGTTTGTACTTAACCAAATAGCAGTACACAGCATCAGCGTTAAGCCAATCAAAACTGCAATCATCAAAAGCTGTGAAATTTTTCCATCTTGTTTAATTTTCATGTGATTAACTGCCTTATTGTGCTGATGCGCTGTTGATGAGGGTTTGGGATGCTTCAATGGCTTTTTTATTTAGTTGGCTATAAGCATCTGAACGGCTGATTTCTTCATAACTAGTGCCAATACTTAGGGCTTCAGCACTGAGTGCGCTCTGCCAAGCCTGCGCCAAAATTTGCATTTGGCTAAGTCGAAGGTCTTGGAGTTGTTTTGTGGTTTGTTGTACGTCTGTAATGGCAAATTTCCCTGCCTGAAAACCTTGCAAAGTGCGGTTTTGAACCTTTTCAGCCAAGCCAATCTGACTGCCTGTGGCATCAAACTGAGTACGCAGACCTTTAAGCTGGTGAATACTGTTTGCAATATCTAAAACTTGCTGTTTTAACTCGCGCTGTTGCTGATGATTTAATAAAATTTGCTGTTTTTGCGTCATTGGGATGGCATATTGCTGGCGGTTAAAAATATTTAGCGGAATATCCACACCAAGCACCAAGGCCGTATCATTGGCGTCAGTTGGAGACTTAGTACGTGACATGCCCATATTTAGGGTTGGGTTTGGGCGTGCCTGTACTTTTAAATGTTCAATTTGCTGATTTGCCTGCTGAATATTCAAGGCATACAATTTTTGTAGCCAACCTTCCGATAAATTACGCTCAACTAAACTTTGGCTCTGTTCAGGCCAAGGCGTAACGCTGTTATTCAGTCCGATTTTCGACGTGGTTTCACCCCATAAATTAGAAAGCTGACGCGCCGCAGTTTGCTGTTTTAAAACTGCTTGTTGGTATAGACGTTGTATTTCCAAAGCTTCAATTTGAGCACGCTCCACATCCACCAAAGCGATACTGCCTGCTTGATAACGTTTTTGTGCACTGTCTAAATTAGATTTACTGAGTTTGAGCTGTGTAGCGTAAATCGATTGCTCATTTTGAGCGATGGCTAGCTGTGACCATGCAAACTTCACAATCAACTGACTTTGCGCATTCCAAATTTGCTGTTGCAACTGTATTTGCTGTGCAGAGGTACTCGCGAGTGCTTGATTGATTTTACGCTGACCGAATACATCCATTGGCTGGCTGATTCCGATACTGAGCTCTTGATCTTGATTTTTACCAAAACCATTTTGTTCAATCGATAGGCTTGGGTTCTGCCAGAGCTTGCTTTGGCGCACATTAAAATCAGAGATTTGCTGTTGTTGTTGCCAAATATCTGTTTGTGCTTGGTAATTTTGTACTTTGGCAAATGCAGATTCAAAACTACTGACATTTTCGGCAAACGTACTTTGTAAGGCCGTCGAAATACCGACAGCTAAGCCTAGACGTATAAACGCCGTAAAATATAAAGACATGATTTTTCCCACTCATTTATTAAAAAAAGTGGCAGGAATGTTTTAGGCTACCCCGCCATTAGCGGGGCATAAACAGGAGGAGGTGTTTGCAGTAATAAATCAGGGGCTTGATAAAGATTCTTCCAAACAAATTTTGGCGAATATTCAAAGGCCTGATGTGCAATAAAAAGAATCGATTGTTGATTTTGTACAATCAAATGCGTCATAGAAGGCAAATGGTCTTGATGATCTTCACCAAGTTGCAGATCGTTAGCGATATTTTTGACTGGTTTACTACTGGATTCATCAGATGCTTGATGCAACGAATGCTGTGGATTCGTTTCATTGCTAACGCATAAGGTATTTTGATGATGACCAAAATGATAGCTTTGAACAACTTGAGTTTGCTCTTCATGCACACAGAAAGCGGCTGCCACGTTCCAAAGGCTTTGGAACATGAACAATCCAACTAAGACTGTTATCCATGTCGCAGAACGCATATTGCATCAATCAAGAAAATTTTAACGATTATAAAGCTTGGAGTTAGTCGAAGGTCAAGTGAATCTTTGAATTTGTCTTAAAAATGGCTTGCCTAAGGGATATAACGTAACGTATTCGCTTTAATCCCCTGACACGGCACATGCTAAAGACAATCCATTGGTTCATGATTACGATTTTTATCGGCGAAACCTTTATTTTTAATTCAGTTCGGAATCATTCTTCAACTTAGCTTTTCTTGTCACAACTAAGCCGCAGAGAACCACCAATGTCGTAACACCTAAAGATAATGAAGTTTCATAACTGTAGGCTGGAGATAAAAACATATAGATCAGCACACTTAAGATCACCAAAATGACTGCCCATGTCAGCCATGGAAATAGCCACATTTTAAACGCAACCTCAGTTCCATTTTTTTCGATTTGTGTTCTCAATTTAAGCTGTGAAAATGCAATCACTAAATAAACCAATAAGGCAATTGAACCTGTTGTAGACAGTAAAAATCCAAATACTTGGCCTGGAAATAAATAATTGACTGCACAGCAAATTAAGCCCACTACAGACGATGCAAATACAGCAATAGCAGGTACACCAGAGGCATTAATAGATGTGACCCATTGAGGTGCTTCTTTGCGTGTCCCCAATGAAAATAACATCCTTGATGAACTATAAAGTGCGGCATTCATACAACTTGCAACCGCAATAAAGACCACACTATCAATAATCAATTTTGATTGTGGGATATTTAAGCTGACCAAGACATACTGGAAGGTGCCTAATTGTTGTAATTGCGGTGAACGCCAATCAACCAATGCAACCGTTATAAAAATTGAAACCACAAAAAATAAGATGACCCGATACAATACTAAATTGGTTGCACGTTTAATTTTTTGTTCAGGATCTTTTGATTCTGCTGCAGCGATCGATAGTATTTCTACACCAAAGAATGAAAATGCTGAAATCAATATTGCTGAAAGTACACCACCCAGACCATTTGGCATAAATCCATCATTTTTAAACAGATTTTCTACACCACTCACTTCAGGTGCTAATGGCCAAAATCCAAATATTGCGGTGAGTCCAATGGCGATAAAAATTACAATAGCCAAGACTTTTATCAGAGAAAACCAAAATTCAAACTCACCAAAACTTCGAGTACTAAAAAAGTTCGCTAAACTGAGAAGCACAATAAAGAATGTCGCAAATACAGCACTTGATATTGAAGGAAACCATGCATGCAGAATTTCTGCACCAGCGATTGCTTCAATTGGAATAACTAAAACCCAAAACCACCAATATAACCATCCGATGGTAAAGCCCGCCCAAGGCCCAATGGCTTTTCTTGCATAGGTTGAAAATGAGCCGGTGTCAGGTTGAGCTACAGCCATTTCTCCCAACATTCGCATGACTAAAAAAACCAATATACTGGTAATTATATAAGCAAGAACGGCGGCAGGCCCTGCTTTTGCAATCGCAGCAGATGATCCAACAAACAGTCCAGCACCAATTACACCACCAATACTGATCATTGTAATATGCCGATTAGATAGCCCTGCACCCAGTTTTGCAGTTGAATTATGTGTGGCTAAGCTATCATCATGCATCGATTAGATTCCCTGTCTGCACGGTCAGTCGTACAAATCATTATTTCCAAGATCATTAGGAATAAAAAAGGGAAAACGCTGTGTTCTCCCTTGTTTTGTAACAATTTAATCTAGAAAATGAGTTTTTCATAGTTCTAATCAAAACTTTAAGATGCAGCTTAATACCATTTTTTCATCTAATTCACTGTTATTACTTATATAATTTATATTTATTTAAAAACTTATTTGACCATTTTCTAGATACAAAATATGGGCTTTTAAATAATCTAACTCATCGCCATGATGCGTAACATATATCATCGGCAGCGCCAACTGTTCTTTCACCGTGTTTAAAAATGGCAATATTTGATCTTTCAGCCTGCGGTCCAGTCCTGTCAGCGGTTCATCTAACAGCAGTAAGTCAGGCTGTGACAGCAATGCGCGTCCTATGGAAACGCGCTGCGCCTCACCGCCAGAAAGTTCATGCGCCCGCCGTTTGAGCAGTGGCTGTAACTCAAGCAGATTAGTCACTTGCTCAAATTTAAATTTCGCATTTTCCTGAGCGTCTAAGTTCTCCGCATATTGTAAATTTTGCTGCACATTCATATGCGGGAAAAGCCATGCCTTTTGAAAAATCAGCGCTATATGGCGTTTATGCATCGGCACGTTAATCTTCTGCGCCGTATCGAACACATCACGCTGATTCAGCGAAATAAACCCTTGCTGCGGCTGCAGCAAACCAACCAAATTTTTCAGCAGCGTAGATTTCCCACTACCTGATGGCCCCATAATGCCCAGCAGCTGATCCTGCATCTGCAGCCGAGCCTGCAACTTAAAATCGGTGTATTGAAACTGAAAATCACACTGAAGCATGGTCGGCTCCGAGTTTTCGCTGATAGCGCTGTAAAATATAATAATTGGCAATCAATGCGCCAAAAGCCGCCAGCAATGAAAGGATCACTAAACGCATTGCGGCCTCTTCACCATTTGGCTGCTGTATCAGCGAATAAATGGCGATAGGAATGGTTCGGGTTTCATCTGGAATATTGCCGACAAAGGTAATGGTTGCGCCAAACTCACCTAGACTTCGGCTAAAGCCTAAAATGCTGCCAATTAAAATCCCTGGTAAAGCCAGCGGCAGGCTGATTGAGACAAATACCCGTAAAGGATGTGCGCCTAGTGAGCCTGCAACCTGCTCAAGCTGTTGATTGATCATTTGAAAAGACAAACGGATCGGCTGCACAATCAGCGGAAATGACACAATCATCGATGCTAAAACGGCGCCTTTCCAATTAAAAACCAGCTGAATTCCCCATTCAATTAGCATCTTGCCGATCCAGCCATTTGAACCAAACAGCACCAATAGCAAATATCCTAGAACCACCGGCGGCAGCACCATTGGCATTTGTAAAAGTGCTTCGACCAAAAATTTTAAATGAAACTCATAGCGCGCCAAAACCCATGCCAGCCCTATAGCAAATGGTAAGCAAAATACAGTGGCGCAAATGGCAACCTTAGCCGACAGATACAAGGCGCTCCACTCTTCAGGGCTTAGCATGCTTTAGCCCTTCACACCAAAGCCATAATTCTTAAACAGCATTTTGCTTTGCGCATGGTCTTTAAGATAACGGTAAAACTTCACGGCCTCAGGTTTAGCTGCGCCTTGCTGTGTTAAAGCCAATGGGTAAATGATGGGTTGATGGGTATGGTTTGGAAAAATCCCGGCTATTTTAACTTTAGAACTGATCATCGCATCGGTACGATAAACAATCCCCGCTTGGCACTCACCTCGTTCGACAAAAGCCAAAGCCGATCGTACATCATCTGTCCCGACAATCCTTCCATTCAAACTTGATAGCCAGCCCAACTTGGTTAGGCTTTGTTTGGCATATTTTCCAGCAGGTACAGACTCCATTTGCCCTGTACATAAGTGACCTTTGAATGCCTTGGCAAAATTAAACTGCGGCACGGCTTTAAATTGCATATTCACCGCTTTAGGCGTAATCAGCACCAAATCATTGCTTAGCATGTTGAATACTTGCTTTGCAGGTATTTTCTGTTTTTGCACCAAATAATTCATCCAGTCCACATCTGCTGAAAAATACAAATCACTTGGCGCACCGGCTTCAATCTGTTTGGCTAAAGCAGATGACGCGCCAAATACCGGTACAATTTTGATGTCTGGATTCTGTGCCTGATATTGCTTTGCAATATCGCTGATAGCATTGCTTAAACTGGCTGCAGCATAAATTTTGACTATTTCCGCCTGAGATACGCCAGCAATGAAGCTCAGTCCTACTGCTAAAATAAATTTGAATCGCATAGCAAACTCCTAATGCTGAATAAATACGCCTTGAAGAATTTGTCCTGCTTGCACAGACTGCCCTGCAGGAATCCGAACAATGCAATTGGCTTGCATTAAATTGCTCAACATATGCGACTGCTGTTTAGACAGGCTGGTTAGTTGAAGCTTGCCTTGCTTATCAAAGTGCGCCGACATTCTTAAAAACCGCTCACGTGCATCTGCTTTTAGGTCATGTGTCATGACTGCGCTGAACCAGTCCAGCGCAGGTGTTTGACCTTGTAGGGCTTTCAATAATCTATCTGTATAAATTTGCATGCCGACATAGACTGCAGCGGGGTTGCCCGGCAGTCCGAGTAAATAACAGGAACTGCTGTCAGGACGTCGATATTGTGCAAACAGCATCGGTTTGCCGGGTTTTTGTTTCACTTTCCAGAAAATTTGCTGAAAACCGATGTCCAAGGCTGCCGGCCGAACAAAATCATAATCACCGACAGATACGCCGCCAGTCGTTAAAATTAAATCAAAGCTGTCTTTTAAACGGTTGAATAAATCTAAAACCGCCTGTTTTTCATCTGCAATATGAATCACTTCAACTTGGACGTGCTGCGACTGAAACCATACTAAAATCAGCGGCGCATTGGCATCAAATATTTTACCTGCACGATAATCTTCTATATTTTGTGCAACTTCATCACCTGTAATGACCACCGCAACTTTAGGGTAAGCGTAGACCTCACAATGAGAAATACCTGCCATACTCAGTGCTGCAATTGCGCCCACAGAAAGTTTTTGGCCTTTTCTTGCCAATATTTGACCCTCTGAGAATTCCTCACCTGCATCACGAATATCCGCATGCTTATTTAAAACTGAAGTCAATTCAATTTGCTGTGCATCCGCTTTCACAATTTCTTGCCGTGCTACTGTAGTCGTGCCTTCAGGAATCGGCGCGCCAGTAAATATACGGACAGCTTGGCCTGCTTTTAAAATAGTTTCAGCCGTTTGCCCTGCGCGGATTTCTCCAATGAGCTCAAATTGCGTACCTGCTTTAATTTCACCCGCCGCGCAAATGGCATAGCCGTCTACAGCGCTTTGAGCAAATAAGGGCAGCTGAATTTGTGAATGCACATCTGCCGCCAAATAACGGCCTAAAGCGTGTTGAAGTTCCAAAGTTTCATGCGCCAAACTTTGCGTATGTGTCTGAATCAGCGCAAGAGCCTCGTCAACTGAAATCAGTCCAGCCTCAGCACCGCAGCCTGTATGCAATACAGCTTGGTTCATTGATAGCCTCCTGCATGCGGAATATTCTTCTGCACATCAAATAGATGTACCAAGGCAGGTAAAATGGCAATAAGTGATTCTTTTGCGCCTTGTCTGCTGCCCGGCAATGTAATGACAAGGCTGTTATCTATATAGCCCGCAACACCACGGCTAAGCGCAGCATAAGGCGTGCGTTTTTGACCAAAACTGCGTGAAGCCTCCATCAAACCCGGAATTTCACGTTTTAACAGCGGCTGTATCGTTTCTACAGTTAAATCTTTTGGCCCTAAACCCGTACCGCCAACCGTCAATATCAGCGGGTATTGATTTTTTTGCTGCTCAATCAAGGCAAGCAGTTGTTCAGGACTGTCTGGTATCACTTGATAGCTGATATTGCTGAAGTTTGCTTCTTCCAATATTTCGAGGACATTTTGCCCAGCGGTATCCGGTTTTTTACCAGCTGCAACTGTATCTGAAAGCACAATAATTGATGCCGATAAGCTTTCTTTAAGCACACGAGTAAAATGTGATTTACCGCCTTTTTTCTTTTGCAGTTTTACCTGATCTAGGCACAAATTCTCTGGTTCACAGTGCGGTTTAAGCATGTCATACAGCGTTAAACCCGCAAGGCTGACAGCAGTTAAAGCTTCCATTTCCACACCCGTTGGGCCAATGGTTTCAACCACTGCGCTAATTTCAACATGCGCCTCAAACAATTCATATTCAACATCTGCACGGTAGATTGGCAGCGGATGACAGAGCGGAATCAGTTCATCGGTACGTTTAGCCCCTAAAATACCCGCAATACGTGCAGTTTTCAGCGCATCGCCTTTTTCTGTATTGCCATTACGCAGCAGTTCAATGCAATGTGGCGGTGCATGCAGTATTCCAGTTGCAATGGCTGTACGGTAACTTTCCGCTTTCATGCCCACATTTTTCATTGCTTTATCCTTATTTTGTTCATTTTCAGCTGTAATATTGAAAATATTGAATTTTGGGTTTTATAAATGCCATTGGTAAATATTGGCGTTCAAATGCATGGTCTGGCTATTTTGATGTGAATGTTCGCATGACTCGCTATGAACATGAGCATGCTTCGTTTCGTGATCTGCCACTTCAGGCGCGTGATCCTTACGAATACAGCAGCCCTCTACATATTGACTGCTGCCATCCATATAAAACTCTTCTTTCCAAACAGGCACTTCATGCTTTACACGTTCAACCGCTTCTTCGCAGGCTGCAAAAGCTTCACGGCGGTGCGGTGCATAAGCCATAGCAATAATTGCAGTATCACCAATATCTAAACTGCCAATACGATGCACAACCCGTACATATGACACGTCGTATTTGGCTTGAATTTCCTGTTCAATTTGTCGGATCATTTTCTCAGCCACAGGCGCATAAGCTGTATATTTCAGGGCTTTTACCGCTTTGCCTTCATGGTGATTACGAACCGCGCCAATAAATACTCCGATACCGCCGCATTCAGGAAATGCCTCAATGCTGTCAAAATCAGCTTGGCTGAATACCGTATCTTGTATGCGTGAAATATGCTTGAGCTCCATATTCAGCCTCCCGCTACAGGTGACAGCAGCACAACGGTGCTGTCCTGCACCAATGCGGTTTGTCTTGGTACAATATCTTCCCCAATGGCACAGGCGCAGCGTTCAAGCATGCTGAATGACTCCGGAAATTGATCTGTAACTTGCTGTAAAACCTCTGCAATTGATTGCTGTGCCAAGCAAGTCAGACTTAAATTCGCTGGCAGCAGGCGTTCAATAGCGCCAAAAGATTCTATTTTGATGGTGATCTGACTCATCATTAGCCTCCAATCATATGCATGCTGATTTTTCTAGATGGACTGGATTGAGCTGTTATGGCATGAAAGCCTTGCTCCTTCTGCCAAATATAACTGCCTAATTTTTGCTGCAAAGCCATTGCATCGAGCGGCATTAACTCTGTTGTTTTACTGCTTTTCAGCTGCTGAATTTCATGACTGAGATTTAAACCTTTTCGGGCAAACAGGCAGTTAAAAAACTCGCCTTGCGCATTCAGTCTTAGACGGTCGCAGCTGCCGCAAAAAGAATTGCTGATGGTTGAAATAATACCTATAGGCAAGCCGTTGATTAAGTAAGATCTGGCTGGTGACGCACCTTGACCGTGCAATGTTTGCACGTCAAAAACAGTCTTGAGTTTATCCAGTATGTCTTGTTCGGTAACGACCGCAGCTTTAGACCAGTTTTGATCACCATCCAGCGGCATAAACTCGATAAACCGCAGTTCGAAACCTTGTTGCAGCGCCCATTTTGTTAATGGAATGATTTGCTGTTCATTTAGACCTTTCATTAACACAGCATTGATTTTTATTTCAAAGCCCGCTTGCTGAGCAGCTTCAATCCCGTCTAATACAGGCTGTAATTGTTTTTGTGTCAGCTGGAAAAATTGCGCTTCATCCAAACTGTCCAAGCTGATATTTATGCCATCTAGGCCAGCTTGTTTTAGGGCCTGTGCATATTGCTTCAGATAATGCGCATTGGTGGTCATGGAAATACGTTTAAGGCCTAGCTTTCTGAGCTGCTGCAGCTGTTCAATAAAATGTACAACGCCTTGACGCATAAGAGGTTCACCGCCGGTGATCCGGATTTGATCAATCCCGCGCAGCACCATAAACTCACAAAAATTGTAAAGGGATTCAAAACTAAGAAGATTATGTTTTTTCATCCATTCAGGATGTTCAGGCATACAATAGACACATTTAAAATTACAGCGGTCTGTCACTGAAATGCGCAATTTGCGTTTTTCACGGCCAAACTGATCCTTAAAAATGGTCACTGGCTGTAATTGTGTCATGCTGTTCATGTTTATCTTCCATGGCGTTGTCATTTGCCCTGACTTTGCACAGTACAAATTTTGCGCCCTCTTTTCTTGCAGTAAAAATTGCAAGAAGTGTTCCAACTTTGCGCTTTTTTGAATATTTTTACAGGTTCTTTAGTTCTTATGTTTTAATCAACAATATCAATAATTTATGTTCATTTGATCAACATCAAAAACACAAATTGACGTTAAGACACCGATCAGTAGGACAAAAGCAGGTAGCTTTATCGCTAAATAAATTAGCAACGATCTTTTTTATTGACTCAAAACAGTACATCAAATTCATCAATTCAAATGAAAGCTCAGCAAAAGGTACAGCTTTTAGAGAAAATTCAGCTGACGGTACTGCTGCAGCTCATCCAAAGAATTAATACTGTGAAAAAAGAGTGCATGGTTCTGAAAACGTGCAATTTGCATGTGCATTTCGGCAAAACAGCCTTTTAAACTGCGCTGTTTTTGATCAAGATGCGCCTGCAATGTTGCGAGACTGCTTCGTTTCAGCAAGCAAAATGGATACAGTACTTTACCATTAATTTCCACAACAGCCACTTCACACATGGGATGCCGCTGCATGGCCTGATGCAATCTAGAAAGCACTTTCTTCGGGATATAGGTCACATCGCACGGGACAAACAAAACATAATCAGACTGTACATGTGACCACGCGCTTTTAATGCCCATCAACGGACCTAAAAAACCTGCTTCATCATCTTTATACAATTTTATTGAAGGAATCATGCATTCATAGATTGAATGGTCACGATGGCTGTTGATCCAGACATTTTCAACCCGTGATTTCAACTGCTGATGGATCTTAATCAGCTGAATTTCATTATCAAATTTTTGCAGCACTTTATTCATTCCGTTCATTCTGCGGGACTGACCGCCCGCCAAAATGACTAAGTCTGTTTCTGGATAGCCTACTGATTTGGTGATTTTCTTCATCATTCTGCGTACTCCGTCTGACAGGCTTTAATCAAACCCCGTATTTCTGCTAAGCACGAACCGCAATTACCGCCGGCTTTTAAACATGCTGTGACTTGTTTTTCATGGCTAATATTCTTTTCTTTAATGGTTTCGATAATGGTATTTTTGCCGACTTTAAAGCAGCTGCACACCAGCGGACCTGCACTGTTGGTCATATTCATTGGCTGACCTGCCAGCAGCGCTTTGCGGTGCATTGCGCTCAGCCGTTCACGCTTAAACATGCCTGCAATCCAATCACGATCAGGCAGCAATGCTCTAGGCGCAATATACAAGCTTGCAATCAGATGACCGTCTTGCAGAACCACAGAATGGCTTAAATGTGCCGTTTGATCCTCTAAATTCAGCCATTCAAATGATTCGTCAGTAAATGGCAGCAAGTTTTTCAGCTGCTGCGCTGTAGTGCTGAATTTTTGACGGTTTGCAAGTTCATAGCGAGTAGCTTTTGCTGTGGTGACTTTAGTCCACCAAATCGTATTTTGAATGGTAGATTGCACAATGTGTTCAAAGCCCTGACGCACGTACAGCACGCCTTGCCACTGTGTATAAAACGGCTGCACAAATACAGGTGTGTGTTTAAACTCAGGTTCGCCTGAAAGCGCATCAACCACAGGGTTAACCACTTTACCAATTCTCGCATCGGACGCTACCTGATCATTCCAATGAATTGGCGCAAAAACTTGTCCACGGCGTATATTGCTGCTGACTTGTGCACGTAAGATGCACAGTCCCCAATTGGATTTAACTTCAACCAATTCGCCATCTTTGACACCAAACTTCAAGGCATCTTGCGGATGAATTTCACAATACGGCTCTGCACGATGCGTACTTAAGTTTGCCGACAAACCTGTACGGCTCATAGTATGCCATTGGTCACGAATACGGCCTGTGTTTAAAATTAAAGGATATTCGCCACAGACCTGATGCACAGGGTTAATTGCGGCTGTCGCCACAAATTTAGCTTTGGCATCCGCATGGCTGAATTGGCCTTGGGCAAACAAACGGCTAACAGCATCATCGGCTTGATCAGCTTGCCATACAGGCCATTGGGTTGGCGCAAATTGGTTATAATCTTCTAAACTTAATTCAGTTAGGCCTTGAAGATTAAAATAACGAAAATGCTCTGCCGAAGCTCTTTGCGCTAAGGGTACATTTTTATACGCAGATAATTTTGCATGTTCTATAAATATCTCATGACTATTTTTAAAGTCAAAACCTGAAAACCCCATTTTTTTCGCAATTTGCGCTATCGCCCACCAGTCTGCTTTAGCTTCACCCGGAGCATCTAAAAATGCAGTTTGACGTGAAATACGGCGTTCAGAGTTGGTAACGGTTCCGTCTTTTTCACCCCAGCCTAAAGCTGGTAAAAGCACATCTGCATATACCGTTGTGTCAGTGTCCTTGCAGATATCTGACACCACTACAAACTCACATTGTTCAAGTGCACGTTTGACTTGATCCGCATCTGGCAAGCTAACGACAGGATTTGTCGCCACAATCCAAATGGCTTTAATTTTTCCGCTTTCGACAGCTTGAAATAAATCGACTGCTTTTAACCCAGCCTTGTTGGCAATATGAGGACTTTGCCAAAACTCTTGTACTAATGCCTGATGCGCTCTGTTATCGAGGTCTAAATGTGCCGCCAGCATATTGGCTAAGCCACCAACTTCACGGCCACCCATCGCGTTCGGCTGTCCTGTCATGGAAAATGGCGCTGCGCCTAATTTGCCAATTTTTCCAGTCAGCAAATGACAATTGATAATGCTATTGGCTTTGTCCACACCACGTGAAGACTGATTGACGCCCATAGAAAATAGGCTCATGACCTTTTCTGTTTTGGCAAATTTTTCAAAGAAAATATTTAATTTTTCTAATAAAATACCTGTGCGTTCTGCAACAGCTTCAATAGATGCTTCTGATTCACTTTGTTGCAAAGCCTGAGCTAAACCTTGTGTATGACTCGCTATAAATTCAAGATCGCTATAATTATTTTTAACTAAGTACTGAAGTAAGCCGTTAAACAATGCAACGTCTTGGCCAGGTAAAATTGGCAAGTGCAAATCTGCAGCTTCACATGTACTGGTAAAACGCGGATCTATCACGACAACAAATAAATCACGTTCTTCTTTGGCTTTCATTATGCGCTGATACAGCACTGGATGGCACCAAGCAGTATTAGAACCCACCAAAACAACCATGTCAGTGTGTTCAAAGTCTTCATAGCTTGCTGGTACAAGATCTTCACCAAATGCACGCTTATGTGCCGCCACAGCCGATGACATGCAAAGCCGTGAATTGGTGTCAATATTTGCAGTACCTAAATAGCCTTTGACAAATTTGTTAACGGCATAGTAATCCTCCGTCAGCAGTTGGCCCGACACATAAAAAGCGATGCTTTCACGTCCGTAAAGATCTATACATTGCTGAAATTTTTCGGCAATCAGTGCTGTTGCTGTGTTCCAATCAGTAGCCTGACGAGTATGAAATGGTGATGTTTGACGCCCAAGCATCGGCTGTAAAACACGTGTTTCTAATCCAATCGTATCGGCTAAGTTACTGCCTTTAATGCACAGCTTGCCATAGTTTGATGGATGGTTCGCATCGCCAGTCACGCTCACTTTTTGCCCTAAAGCTGTCTGTTCAACTGTTGCGCTCACGCCGCAGCCGACACCGCAATATGGACAAGTGGTTTGCGTTATTTTAATTTTATTTTCTGTGGAGCTATGCAGTTCCACTATCGGGATGCTATTCACTTCTGCTGGCTCCTTTTCCAAACTTTTTTAAACACTTAACACGCTCGAATCGGTGTCTTTTCATTTACGTTTATATTTAAAGGTCAACATTCGGTTCGACCTACTTTTCTTTCGGGAAAAGTAGGCAAAACCATTGTCATCCGCTGAACTCGTCCACTACCGGCTTCTAACAGATGTATTGCAAATACATGACTATTCATCTGCAATCCTGCCTTAAACAACAGCGGATGACGTTATCGCGTATCCAATGACGATTTAAATCTTGTATCTTTTTTTATCAGGGCGATTCCGTTACCCTGCTTTCTTTAATGCAAAATCCTTACCAAACAGCAATTTGTTTCGGATGCTTGAAATTGGAGTTTGATCTGAAATCAATTCTGCATACCATGCACCGTCTTCAGTATCGCCAAACAGCACAGCGCCAATCACTCTATCTTTTTGAATAATAATGCGTTTATAAATCTGACGCTTTTCATCATTCAAAATAATGTCTTCAAAATCATCCTGCGGTTCAAAGTTGCCAGCTGAAAATACATCACAGCCGCTGACTTTTAACTGCGTCGGAACCGTGGGCGCTTTGAAGGTTAAACTGCCATGTTCGGCCAGATGCGATGCACAAATGAATGCCTGTCCCCAAAGCGGTTCAACTAAACCGAAAGTTTGGCTGCGGTGTTCTATGCATTCACCCACCGCATAAATACTCGGGTCAAAGGTTTGCATGGTGTCATTCACCATCACACCGCGGCCGCAGCGCAGTCCTGCACTTTGTGCCAATGCAATATTTGGGCGAATACCGACTGCAAACACGACAAGATCTGCAGCTAATACCGTGCCATCCTGCAAACGTAATTGTGTCACATGACCATCTTGCCCAATCAACTCTTGGGTATTCGCTGCAGTCAAAATACGAATGCCTTTTTGCTCAATCGCTGATTTCAGCATCAGGCTGGCTTTTTCATCCAGCTGACGGTCCATAATACGGTCCATCAAATGCAGTACAGTAACATTCATGCCACGCTGTTTCAGGCCATAAGCTGCTTCTAGCCCTAATAAACCGCCGCCAATCACCACTGCATTTTTCTTCGTTTTGCAGTAGTCCAGCATTTTGTTGACATCATAAATATCACGGAAGCTTAAAACGCCTTTGAAGTCAGTTCCCGGTATTGGTGGAATAAACGGCTTAGAACCTGTTGCTAAAATCAGACGGTCATAATCGATGACCAAGCCTTTTTCTGTGTATACCTGCTTGCGCGGACGGTCTATGCGTACCGCCGCATCACCTGCTACAAAACGGATATTTTTGTCTTTATACCAAGCATGTGAATGCAGCATGATATCTTCAATGGTTTTATCACCTGAAAGCACAGGTGAAAGCATAATTCGGTTGTAATTACCCCAAGGTTCTTCACCAATGACCGTAATTTCATAACGCTCTGGCGCCATATCCAGCAGATCTTCTAAACAACGCATACCTGCTAAGCCATTGCCGACCAAAACCAGTTTCATCAACTCAGACGATGGCGCGTTATTGGTAATATAGGTTTTTTGAGCAGTTGGACTAATCAGCACACGGCCATTTTCAATTTTGCTTGGAAAAACCAAGAGTTTTTGGTCTTTATCTTCTAAGCAGCGTCCAGTAGCAAGGCTGAAATGCTGTTTATAAATGGGTGATGCCACAACACGCTCACCCTGCAAGTCACCAATAATACCGCGGGACATAACATAGGCTTGGCTAAATGGGTCCTGATTGCTCAGCGCATAAACCCGCTTTTCTTCACCGACACGGAATATCGCAATTTGCTGATTTTCAATCAGTGCGCCCACACCTGTATTTGGCGTAATATCATCTAATGCACAAACATCAAACCAGTCTAAATCATTTATTTCTTTTAAAATTGTCATATTCTTGATCCTTTTTAAACTTCTTTTAGATCACTATCTTTTCATTTTCGCCTTAGCGAGAAACCGAATAAGGATGTAAATCAAATAAAAGAAGTTTTAAATTAGTTATTCTCTTAAGCTTCAACCACTGGAATGCGTGTCGTATCGCGTTCAGCTTCTGTTTTGGGTCTGATTTGACCGCGAACGGATGCAAACTGAATATGCGGATCATTTTGCTGTTCTGCTTTTGCATTCACGAAAGTCACAAAGCGTTTACGTACTTCAGGATCTTCTACAGCAGTACGCCATTCATCTTGATATGTACCCACAACATGGCTCATACGGCGTTCAAGTTCAGCAGCTACGCCAAGCGAATCATTCACAACGACATCTTTCAGGTAATCTAAACCGCCTTCCATGTTGTCGCGCCATACAGAAGTACGCTGCAAACGGTCTGCTGTTTGAATGTAGAACATAAAGAAACGGTCAATGTATTTGATCAATGTTTGCGTATCTAAGTCTGATGCCAAAAGCTCTGCGTGACGCGGCTTCATACCGCCGTTGCCGCATACATAAAGGTTCCAGCCTTTTTCAGTCGCAATCACGCCAACATCTTTACTTTGCGCTTCAGCACATTCACGGGTACAGCCTGATACTGCCATTTTCAATTTATGCGGTGAACGCAGGCCTTTGTAGCGGTTTTCTAGGAAAATCACCAAACCCACAGAGTCGTCTACGCCATAGCGGCACCAAGTACTGCCGACACATGATTTCACTGTACGCAATGATTTACCGTATGCATGACCAGACTCAAAACCTGCAGCAATCAATTTTTCCCAAATTTCAGGCAACTGATGCACTTGTGCACCAAACATATCGACACGCTGACCACCTGTCAGTTTGGTATATAGACCATATTCTTTCGCAATTTGACCTACGGCAATTAATCCATCCGGAGTAACTTCACCGCCTGCCATACGTGGCACGACTGAATAAGAGCCGTCTTTTTGTATGTTGCCTAGGTAGTAGTCATTACTGTCTTGCAAGCCCGCATGGCTTGGTTTAAGTACAAAGTCATTCCAGCATGACGCTAGGATATTGGCTGCCGTCGGTTTACAGATATCACAGCCTAAACCATGGCCATGCTGTTGAATCAGGTCATCAAAGGTTTTGATTTCGTTCACACGTACCAAGTGATAGAGCTCTTGGCGTGAATAAGCAAAGTGTTCACATAAATGGTTATTTACAGTTACACCTTGACGCTGAAGCTCCGATTTAAGTACTTGAGTGACTAATGGCGCACAGCCGCCGCAAGCTGTTGCAGCTTTAGTACATTTTTTCAATGCGCCTAAAGAAGTCGATCCGTCAGCAATGGCTGAACAAATATCTGCTTTAGAGACGTTGTTACATGAACAAATCGTTGCGCTGTCTGGCAGCAGATCGACACCGCTTCCGCCCGATTTACCTGCAGATTGTGCATAGCCAGGCATGATTAGGCTTTCTGGGCTTTCAGGAACGTCTAAGCCATTCAGCATCATTTGCAGCAGGTCATTGTATTCTTTAGCACAGCCCACCAATACTGCACCTAGCAGCTTAGTTTTCTCTGCATTCACGACAATTTTTTTATAAACCTGAGCTGCTTCATCTGCATAGAAATAACTTAAAGAATTTGGTGTCATTGCATGCGCATCGCCTACAGATGCAACATCAACTCCCATCAGTTTCAGCTTGGTGCTCATATCTGCACCAGCGAAAAGCGTGCAGTTTTGTTCCATCACATGCTTTGCTGCAATACGCGCCATGTCATAGCCCGGCGCAACCAGGCCATAAATTTTATTTTGCCAAAGCGCACATTCACCAATGGCATAAATGTCAGGGTTTGAAGTTTGGCAATAGTCATTAATCGCAATACCGCCACGTTCACCAATCGCTAGACCGCTTTGGCGCGCTAATTCATCGCGCGGGCGGATACCTGCAGAGAATAAGATGATGTCGGTTTCCAGTTCAGAACCATCACCAAACTTCATTACATGCTTCGCATTTGCACCGTCTTCAATGCAAGATGTTGCTTTTTGCGTATGGACTTTAACACCTAGATTTTCAATTTTTGAGCGTAAAACTTTACCGCCTAGATCATCAATCTGAACTGCCATTAAGCGTGGTGCAAATTCAACAACATGGGTTTCTAAGTTTAAATCACGCAGCGCTTTTGCTGCTTCCAGACCCAATAAACCGCCGCCGATCACCACACCTGTTTTAGCATTCAAGCTTGCGGCACGGATGGCATCCAAGTCTTCAATGGTACGGTACACAAAGCAGTTTTCACGTTCATTGCCTGGAATTGGTGGCACAAAAGCGTATGAACCTGTTGCGAGCACTAGCTTATCAAAAGAAAGAATATCACCGTGATTGGTTGTGACCGTTTTATTGCGCTGATCAATTTCAACCGCTTTGGTGCTCAGGCGTAAATCTATACCGTATGCATCGGCAAAGTCGCTGCGGCACAGGGTTAAGTCTTTCGCTGACTTGCTGCTGAAGTATTCAGTTAAATGCACACGGTCATAAGCAAGACGCGGCTCTTCAGCTAAAATGGTTAATTCAACATCATCACCTGCGTGTTCCAGTACAGATTCGATAAACTTGTGGCCAACCATGCCATGTCCAATCATGATGATTTTCATATTCTTACTCCGCAATTTTTTTTTGTTTGCCCCTAAAGCGCTATGTTTTGTTTAGAGGCAACTTTCAGTATTAGTTTTGAGCTTCAGCTAAATTTCGTTCATTTACAGCTTGTTCAAATAGGCGCTGTTCTTTTTCTTTATGCTCTACAGAGAAGCGGATCATCAGTACACAGCTTGCAGCGATAACCACTAGACCGCCCAACACCATAAGCGTGGTTTGAATATCCAGCATGCCTTTAAGCAAGAAGCCTGCAGCCACTGCACCTACGTTACCGCCTGCACCGATAATGCCTGCCACGCCGCCTAAAGCATCACGGTCAATGAATGGCACCAGCGCATAGGTAGCACCGCACGCCATATGTGTGAAGAGCGCAAAGACTGTCATTGCAAGGATTGCAAGCACTGCAGTATTCATTTGTGAGAAGACAATCAGGAATAAGCCTTCTAGCAGAATCATGGCAAATAACACTTTGGTACGGCCATCCAAGCCTTTTTTAGTCGCTACTTTGTCCGAAACAATGCCGCCAAGCGCACGAGCAAACAATGCAAGCAAACCAAAGATACCTGCTGCCATACCCGCCTCTTTTAATCCAAAGCTGAAATGGTCGACGTAGTACATTGCTACAATGTTGTGAATAAAGATTTCAATACCGAAACAAGCTGCGTAAGCGCCAAATAGAATCCATACACGGTAATTGCGTGCTGCATGCATTAGAATTGCCAAGCCGCCTTTTTTGTCACTGCCAACACTGATGCCTTGTTCGCGAAGTTCTTTAAAGTTGCCTTGCGGACAGTCTTGTGTGAACTTCCAGTAAAGCGCACCAACAATCAGCATCATCACACCGGGTACAATCAGCGCAATACGCCAGCCCATCGCTTGCTCTACACCAAACATAACGAGTGCGCCAAGCAGTAAAGGCATAAGGGCTTGAGTTGCACCGCCGCCTGCATTGCCCCAGCCTGCTGTTGCAGCATTGGCTGTACCCACAACATTAGGCGCAAACATAATGCTTGTATGGTATTGAGTGATGACGAAGCTTGCGCCAATCGCGCCGATCAGCAAGCGGAAGAAAAGAAAGGATTCATAGCTGCTCGCAGAAGCGACACCAAAGACTGGAATACTGCCGATGATTAATAAAGCTGTATAGGTTTTACGCGGGCCATATTTATCACATAAAGGACCAACGATCAGACGGACTAAAATCGTGATCGCAACAGCGGCAATATTAATATTGGCAATTTGATCTTTCGTGAGGTGAAATTCGCCAGCAATCACTGGCATCAACGGTGCACAGGCAAACCATGCAAAGAAGCAAACAAAGAATGCGAGCCAACTCATGTGGAAGGCCCGCATTGCTGCTGAAGAAAAATTAAATAGACTTATTTTTGTGGCTTTTTTGGCATTTAAATTTGAAGACATAACCTTCTCCTGACTGAACTGAACGCATGAATTACTCGGTTATGTCGCTAACACATAACAGAGTCGATCAGAACGGACGTCGTTGGCCGTCTAACAAATTTTTAGAGTCTTCTTTGACTCAATAAGTATTAAGCACGATACGTGCCAAGTTTTTATTTCAATCGTAAATTTCATCTCTATATTTAAGCATTGAGCACCGATCTATCCGAAAATAAGCGAATTAAGGTAAATAGATAGTCAATATGCCTATAGAGATGCGGCTGAATGTTCAAACGTGGTTCAGCCCTGCACAAGATCAGTGCACGGAAATGGTTCAATTTTAAAATGTGCATATAACCAAGCTAAAATTTAGAAGCAGATTTATATTTTGTATTGTCTTAAAATTTGGCATTTAAATTGCTTAGAAAACTCAATACGTATTTGTTTGGCTCTGTCTGAGCGTTTGCATGCCAAAACTAAAAATAGCCCTAATTGATGATGATCAAGAACGCGCTGAATTTATTCAAGCCTCATTAATTCAACATGACTTTGATGTGGTCGCCAGTTTCATGATTGATCATTTAAATATGTCATATCTGCAAAATATTCAGGCAGATGTGATTTTATTGGATATGGATCATCCACATCGCGATGTCATTGAAAGCTGTGTCAGCCAATTTGACTTACCGACTGTTCTGTTCACTAAAAATTCGAGTCTTGAAATCATCCGAAGCGCGATTGATGCGGGTGTCACGGCATATATTGTCGATGGTATTGACCCTGCACGTTTGAATAGCATTTTAGAAATTTCGATTGAACAATATAAAAAGCATAAAAAACTGCTGAATGATTTGGCTGAAACCAAGTGCAAATTGGCCGATCGAAAAGATATTGAAAAAGCCAAAGTGCTTTTAATACAAATGCATGGTTTAACCGAAGATCAAGCATTTAATTTGCTGAGAAAAAATGCCATGAGTCACCGTATGACGATGGGTGAAATGGCGCGCCGACTGCTTGATGCGCAAGCGCTGTTACAGTCTCAATTTAAGGAATAAACCATGCAAAAGCTTGAAAAAACTGATATTCAATTGGGCTATATTCCTTTACTTGACTGTGTTGCTTTGCTCTGGGCAGAACATCAAGGGTATTTTGCTGAACAAGGCTTGAATGTCACACTAACTCAAGAACCGTCTTGGGCAAGTTTACGTGACCGTCTAGCTTTTGGTTTTTTAGATGCAGCACACTGTTTATCGGCCATGCTGCCTGCGTCTGTGACGGGCAAAGACCATCTCGGCATCCCCTTACAAACCTCACTAACGCTCAGTACCAATTGCGCTTATATTAGTCTGAGTCAAAAGCTCTACTATGAATTAAAGATCCATGCATTAGATCTACCAATTAATTCAGCAGAGAAAATCGTATCTGCGATAAAGCAGAATCAAAAGATTCAGTTGGCGCATGTTTTTCAGCATTCGATTCATCATTATATTTTAAGAGAATGGTTGGCACTTGCCGACACAGAACTCGCTCAAACGCAGACCTTTTCAACTCTACCACCGCCTTATATGGTGGAAGCAATATCAACGCAACGAATTGATGGATTCTGTGTCGGAGAGCCGTGGAATACGCAATCTGAAATACAAGGCTATAGTCGTATCATCGTCAATAGCCAAGATATTATTGAGCCTATACCAGATAAGGTTTTGGCTTTTACTCATGATTGGGCAGAAAAACATCCCAATACCTTAAAGGCGATCAATCTTGCCATCCAAAAAGCACAAAACGATCTACTTCAACAAACACATTTCTCAGAAATATTTTCTTTGTTAAAACAATATCACATCATCCGTTTTGATTGTTCTGAGCAGATTCACGTCGAGGCTTTTCATCGGATCAAAAGCATCATTCAAAATTTTGGCAAGACCCAAGCGCCACAAACTTCAGACTTTGAATGGATGATTCAAAAAATGCAGCAATACGATCAATTAAATATTGAAGATGAAAAGGTTTTTGAAATAGCACAATCTTGTATTTATCAGGATGCTTTGGGCTAAATTTGTTGATGTTCCATAAGACTCTATCATTGAACAGCGGATCTTATGCAGCATTGATCATGAAACCTTAATTTAGTTATGCATCTGCATCGATAGCGCGTAAGTCGATATTTTCTTCAACGAAGACTTCACGAATGCAATCCAGTATCTTTGGAATGTAATTACTATGATCCATATTGCGTACCGACAAAGAGATTGGACTATAGGCTTCCAAATCTAAGATTGGGATGTACATCAAATTTTGCATGCCAATATCACTGGCACTTTCAGGAATCAAGGAAATGCCCTCTCCCGACGCCACTAAGCCCAAAGCCATATGAATTTCACGCACTTCGGTTAAATGTTTAGGTACAAGTCCTAATTCGGTAAATATCGATTGAATGAGCGTGGAAAAATTCGGTTTCGGTGTCGTTGGATAGGCAAAAATGGGTTCATCTAAAATTTGAGAAAGATAAATGCCTTTGTCTTTAAATTCAGCCAAATGATGATTTTTATGAATAGCTAAACGTAGCGCTTCTTTTCGTAATAAAACACGTTTAATAGACGGATCTGTTAATCGAAGTCGTCCAAAACCAATATCAATTCGACCGGTTTTTAAGGCTTCAATCTGGTCGCGTGTACCACATTCTATGAGTTCAACATGAATATCTGGGTTGCGTTGTCGAAATAAATAAATAATTTGTGGCAATAATGCGTATAAAAGCGAACTGACATAACCAATGCGGACAGTTTTATCGACGGCATTAATCCGCTGTGCCATGGTTGTGGCCTGGGCGGTATGCGTCAATATCTGCACAGCATGCTCATAAAAAAACATACCTGCTTCTGTGGTTTTCACGGGTCTAGAACCACGCTCAAACAACGTAATCCCCAGCTCTTCTTCAAGTTTTTGAATTTGGCGGCTCAAAGGTGGCTGAGCAATACATAATTTTTCTGCTGCCTTGGTAATACTTTGCTCTTCAACCACGGTGACAAAGTAACGTAAGTGCCTTAATTCCATTTATATACCTTTTAAGTATCTAAAAATACCAAAATCGCTCTAGTTAAAGATATTACATTAAATTAGGGTATATAAATAGTTGGATAGATAAGAAATACGCAAGATGTATAAGTCGATTGAAACCCTGCTCGTGGAAATCCCAACAATCCGTCCGCACAAGATGGCTGTTGCAACCATGCAAACGCAAACCCTTGTTTTGATTAAAATCACCACCGAAGATGGTTATATCGGTTGGGGTGAAGCGACGACGATTGGTGGTCTAGGCTATGGTGAAGAAAGCCCTGAAAGCATTCGTACCAATATTGAAACTTATTTTAGTCCTTTACTGAAAACTCTCACTGGTTTGAATGTTGCTCAAACCATGCAAGCTATTAAACGTAGTATTAACGGCAATCGCTTTGCTAAATGTGCCATTCAAACGGCGCTACTCGATATTTTGGCGCAGCGTTTAAATCTGCCCTTAAGTGAAGTATTGGGCGGCCGTTTACGTGACAGCTTGCCTGTTCTTTGGGTACTTGCATCTGGCAATACGGAAAAAGACATTGCCGAAGCACAAAAGATGATTGCGGCAAAACGACACAATATTTTCAAACTCAAAATAGGTTCACGCCCCGTTGAAGCTGATGTTGAGCATGTTTTAGCTATTAAAAAAGCGTTAGGTTCAGACATTTCTATACGTGTGGATGTTAACCGTGCATGGTCTGAATTAGATGCCATTAAAGGCATTCAGTTGTTACAAGATGGTGGTGTTGACCTGATTGAGCAGCCTTGCGCAATCGATAACATTGACGCGATGCGCCGTTTAACTCGTCGTTTTGATATAGCCATTATGGCAGATGAATCACTGATGGGGCCTCAAACGGCATATCAACTTGCTCGGCACAATTCTGCCTCTGTTTTTGCAGTCAAAGTTGCACAGTCTGGCGGTTTAATCGAAGGCTGTGAGGTTTCAAAAATCGCCAAACTTGCGGGTATCGATTTATACGGTGGAACCATGCTTGAAGGTCCTGTAGGCACTATTGCATCGGCACATGCTTTTTCGACCTTTGACAATTTAGCTTATGGCACTGAGCTTTTTGGTCCATTGTTGTTGACTGAAGAAATTTTAAAAACCCCACTTAAATATCAAGATTTCGAACTCAAGATTCCGACCACAGCAGGTTTAGGGATTGAAATTGATGAAAACAAAATTGATGACTTACGTCGCAAATAACATTTAGCTAGGAGTAAGAAATGCTTTACCAAGTACGCATGGATGTCAATATTCCATTAGATATGCCAGTCGAAAAAGCCAATGAAATTAAAGCTGTAGAAAAGGCTTATTCACAAGATCTACAACGTCAAGGCAAATGGCGCCATATCTGGCGCATTACCGGTCAATATTCAAATATCAGTATTTTTGATGTTGAAAGCAATGAAGAGCTACACAACATTTTACAAGGGCTTCCCCTTTACCCGTATATGAATATTGAAGTTATGGCTTTAAATCGTCATCCCTCTTCTGTTCGTAGTGATGACAGCTGATGCGATTGGATTCCAATTGGGTAACACATGATTGGAATCCATTTTCTGCATTTTTAAGTTTGTAAATATTTGAAATAAAAGATTATCTGCCTTGTATGACTGAAGTGGTTAGTCAGGTAAATAGTTTTATCGTTCTTGATGAAGGATCGTAGCATGATTGATAAAAGTACCGCTTCCTTAACAGAAGCACTTTCTCAAATTAAGGATGGATCTACCATTATGATTGGCGGCTTCGGTACGGCTGGTCAGCCTGCTGAACTGATTGATGGACTGATTGAACTTGGCATCAAAGATCTCATCATCGTCAACAACAATGCAGGTAATGGTGACTATGGACTTGCTAAATTACTCAAAGCTGGTGCTGTCCGTAAGATGATCTGTTCTTTCCCTCGCCAATCGGACTCTTGGGTGTTCGATGAGCTATACCGTGCAGGAAAAATAGAACTTGAGCTTGTACCACAAGGTAATTTGGCTTGCCGTATTCAAGCGGCAGGCATGGGTTTAGGTCCAATTTATACACCAACAGGTTTTGGTACGTTGTTGGCAGAAGGCAAACCTACACTCAATTATGAAGGCAAAGATTTCGTCCTCGAAAATCCAATTAAAGCTGATTTTGCTTTAATCAAAGCACATCAGGGCGACCGCTGGGGCAACTTGGTTTACAACAAATCAGCGCGTAACTTTGGCCCCATTATGGCTATGGCAGCAGATGTGACAATTGCTCAGGTTTCTGAAGTTGTTGAACTTGGTGCATTAGACCCAGAGCACATTATTACCCCTGGCATTTTTGTACAACATGTTGTGGCTGTTCAACCTGCACAGCTTGAGCAATCTGCATAAATCACGTGAGGAAAGAACCATGAGCTATACCAAATTAACCCGTGATCAAATTGCAGAACGTGTTGCACAAGATATTCCAGATGGTGCTTATGTCAATTTAGGCATTGGCTTGCCCACTAAAATTTCAAATTATTTACCAACAGATAAAGATGTTTTTCTACATTCAGAAAATGGACTTTTGGCTTTTGGTCCTCCTCCAGCTAAAGGCGAAGAAGACCCTGAGTTAATTAATGCAGGAAAAGAGTTTGTCACTATGCAAACGGGCGGCTGCTTTTTTCACCATGGTGACTCTTTTGCCATGATGCGTGGCGGGCATTTAGATATTGCAGTATTAGGCGCTTTTCAGGTTGCCCGAAATGGTGACTTAGCAAATTGGCATACTGGTGCGCCAGATGCAATTCCTGCTGTAGGTGGTGCAATGGATTTGGCTGTTGGGGCGAAAAAAGTCTTTATTACTACAGACCATGTGACCAAAAAAGGTGAACCGAAAATTGTTGCTGAATTGTCATACCCTGCGACAGGCCTGCAATGTGTCGATCGTATTTACACAGATTTGTGCGTCATTGATGTGACGGTTGAAGGCATGAAAGTGATTGAAAAAGTCGAGGGCTTGAGCTTTGACGAATTACAGTTAATGACAGGTGCTAAGCTGATAGATACGACAGCTTAAAGCAAAAAGTCCCTCCTTGATTAAAGGAGGGATTTAGGGAGGATTAATATTCAAAAATTAACTTCCTGTAAATCCCTCCCAACCTCCCGTTAAAAGGGAGGAGCTGAGTTTTTAGGATTTATAAAATGAAAAATGCCTATATTATTGATGCAATCCGTACCCCTTTCGGTCGCTATGCGGGCGGTTTAGCAGCAGTACGTACCGACGACCTAGGTGCCTTACCTATTAAGGCACTGATGCAGCGAAATCCAAGTATTGCTTGGGAGTCTGTTGATGACGTGATTTACGGCTGTGCGAACCAAGCCGGTGAAGATAACCGTAATGTTGCACGAATGTCGTCGCTACTTGCAGGTGTACCTTTTCAAGTTCCTGCTACAACTGTAAACCGACTTTGTGGTTCATCACTTGATGCGATTGCGATGGCAGCCCGTGCAATTAAAGCAAATGAAGCAGACTTAATTATTGCCGGCGGTGTAGAGAGTATGTCCCGTGCGCCCTTTGTTATGGGTAAATCGGAAAGTGCTTATGGACGCAGTCAAAAGATTGAAGACACCACCATGGGTTGGCGTTTTATCAATCCAATACTCAAGCAAATGTATGGCGTGGAAACCATGCCTCAAACCGCTGAAAATGTGGCAGAACAATTCAACATTAACCGTGCTGATCAAGATGCTTTTGCCTTAGAAAGTCAGCGCCGTACAGCCGCTGCACAGGCCAATGGTTTTTTTGAGAAAGAAATCATCCCTGTCGTCATTCCACAGCGTAAAGGCGACCCACTGATAGTCGATACAGATGAGCATCCACGTGCATCGACGACGGCAGAAGGCTTAGCAAAACTCAAACCTGTGGTGAAAGCTGATGGGACGGTAACTGCGGGCAATGCTTCAGGGATCAATGATGGTGCAGCTGCACTACTGATTGCTTCAGATAATGCTGTCAACAAATTTAAGTTAAAGCCACGGGCCAAAATTATTGCGGCAACGGTGGTGGGTGTTGAACCCAAAATCATGGGCTTTGGTCCTGCGCCTGCCATAAAAAAGTTGTTAGCTCAAACAGGTCTAAGCCTTGAACAAATGGATGTAATCGAGCTGAATGAAGCTTTTGCGGCTCAAGCCTTAGCGGTTACCCGTGAATTAGGTTTAGAAGATGGTGCTAAACATGTTAATCCAAACGGGGGCGCTATTGCTTTGGGTCATCCATTAGGCGCATCTGGAGCACGTTTAGTCACGACTGCATTAAATCAGCTTGAGGAAATTTCAGGTCAATATGCCCTCTGTTCGATGTGCATTGGTGTCGGTCAAGGCATCGCTTTGATTATTGAACGTGTTTAATCCTCAATAAAAGTCCACCTTATCAAAGGGGGGATTTAGGGGGATTTATAAAATTAAGGATTCAAAACATGCCTACATTTATATCCAATGATGCAACGATTAATTACGCAACCTTTGGTGACCACATACGACCTGCGATTGTGTTTTCTAATTCTTTAGGCACAAAGTTCAACATGTGGCAGCCTCAGATAGAGGCGCTGCAGCAGGATTATTTTGTCATTTGTTATGATACACGTGGTCATGGTGCATCTTCTGCCCCTCAAGGGCCATATAGCCTTGATCAATTGGGTACAGATGTCATCCATTTATTGGATCATTTAAATATTCAACAAGCCACATTTTGTGGAATATCGATGGGTGGTTTAACAGGTCAATGGCTTGCAATACATCATCCTGAACGCTTTAACCATGTCATTGTATGCAATACCGCTGCAAAAATTGGGCAAGAATCAGCTTGGAATGAACGTGCACAGTTAGTCCGTCAACAAGGTCTGAAACCAATTGCAGAAACGGCAGCATCACGATGGTTTACAGAACCCTTTATCCAAAGTAACACGGCAACTGTACAATCTTTGAGTAACGACCTCGGAGCTGGCAGCCCAGAAGGTTATGCAAGTTGTTGTGAAGCTTTGGCTAAAGCGGATTTACGCAATGAAATCTCGTCTATTCACGTACCTGTATTAATTATTGCAGGTCAACAAGACCCTGTAACTACAGTTGCAGATGGTCAATTCATGCAAGAACGCATTGCAAATAGCCAATTATTTGAAATTAATGCATCGCATATTTCAAACATCGAACAGCCAGATGCATTTAATCAGGCTTTGCAGAATTTTATACAGCAATAATAAGCAGCTGAACAAATTCAATGTAATGTTATTAAAATAGAGCCTTGCCATTGTGCAGGGCTTTATTTCGTTTGAAGGCTTATACTCTCATCAATGGAGGTGGTATCGATGATCTTGCTGTGCAATTAGTAGACTTGAAAAATAGGCATATAAATGCTTATTGCGTGCAGCATTGCGGAAATTGGTTTGTGTATAATCCAGAATTTGAATGTTATAGCTTAAAGAAAAAATATCAAGGCGCAAAAGTATGGACATCTCTTTCATACGAAAAAATAAAGACCGTATTGCAGGCCCAAGCTTTAATGAATAATTATACTTTATCTAGAAAATTAACATTAAAAGCACTCCGTAAATGAATATTGATATTGAAAAAGACCGAAGTATTGGAGTCCTTCGGTCTAAACTTTTAACTCCACTCATTCCACATAGGCGTTTAAGCCCATATATTGAAGAATAGTTTGAAGAATAATCCCATGAAATTTTAAGCTGCAGGATGATTGAGTTGATCAATGATGCCTTGTGCAGCCAATTCATTTAATTCAGCTTCAGTTTTAAATTGGGACAAAATTTCGATTGTGTGCTGCCCTAACTGCGGTGGTGCATGACGGTATTCTACAGGCGTATCAGATAATTTCATCGGTGATCCAATCACTTTAAAATCATGATTTAAAGCATGTGGAATATTCACCACCATTTGACGATGTTGAATTTGCGGTTCATTTAATGCATCTTCTACAGAGTTGATTACACCCACTGGCACTTTTACCGCATGAATCGCATCAACCCAAACTTGAGCATCTTGAGTGAGAAAATAAGCACTCAATAATGGAATTAATTCTTCACGGTGCTTCACTCGATCTTGATTACGTAAATAGTTTGGTTGATCTAGCAGTTCTGTATAGCCAATCGCAATACACAAATCTTTAAATTGTTTGTCATTACCACAGGCAATAATAAATTCTTTATCTTTAGCTTTAAAGGTTTGATACGGTACAATATTCGGGTGATTATTTCCCATGCGCTTGGGTGCTTTGCCCGAGGTCAAATAGTTCATACCTTGATTGGCCAAAGCCGCTACCTGTACATCGAGTAATGACATATCAATATATTGACCGCGTCCAGTATGTTGCCGCGCCAACAATGCCGCCTGAATAGCAATGGTTGAGTACAGTCCGGTCTGAATATCGACCACAGCGACCCCCACCTTTTGTGCTCCGCCACCCATCACATCATCAGCTTCACCAGTAATACTCATCAGACCTGACATGCCTTGAATAATAAAGTCATAGCCTGGTTCTTCCGCGCGTGGCCCATCCTGACCAAAACCTGTAATTGAGCAATATACGATATTTGGATTTAGCGCACTGAGCGATGCATAATCCAAACCATATTTGGCAAGTGAGCCTGCTTTGTAGTTTTCAATCACGACATCTGCCGTTTTAGCAATTTCACGGACTAGGGCTTGCCCTTCTTCACTAGCAATATCAATGGCTACAGAATATTTATTGCGGTTCGCACATTGGTAATAGCCTGATTCTTTCGTCGCTTGACCTTGCTGATTTGGCATCCAAGGTGGTCCCCACATACGGGTATCATCCCCGACTTTAGGACGCTCAATTTTGATTACCTCTGCACCTAAATCAGCCAATATTTGACCGCACCAAGGACCTGCCAAAACACGGCTTAAGTCCAATACGCGAATTCCTTTTAATGCACCCATAGTTCACTCCAGATGTGCCATAGTATTGAGCTATGGCACAGATATTTTTAATTATTTTACTGTTGCAGTTTTTGCAGACGCTTTTTGCTCTGCATCAGCAACATGTGTATCTAAACTTGCCAGTTTTTCTTTTTCCGCATCTGAAGAAAGTGATGCTTGCTGTGGGTCATATTGGCGTTCACGGATGAACAAGCCTGGAATAACACCTGCAATAAAGTAAGCAGCACCCATTACAATAAAGGCCATGGTGAATGATCCGCCAGCGGCAATCATACCAATGGTTGCTGGTGCTATGGCTGCGCCTAAACGTCCCATATTGTAAGCACCGCCAATAGCCGTACCGCGTACATCCGTCGAGAAGCTTTCTGCCATATAAGTTGCATTTACACCGTATGGAATACCGTATAGGAAACCGAAAGTTACGAGTAAATAGGCGATGTTGGTTGGTGTGTTATAGAAAATGATGATCGGTAAGAATGCTGCCGTAGCTACCGTACCAAACACAAAGGTAATACGACGTCCGAACTTGTCAGCGGCATAGCCTGCTAAAATTTTACCCAAAATCATGGCGGTATATGCACCTACCATATAGCCAGTCATGGCTTTAAAGTTCATGCTGAGTTCAGTTTCTAAATACGTTGGCATCCAATTGTTGACACCGTAATAACCGAATTGTAGAAATGCAGCGGTCGACATCCAAAGGAAAAACATTTTGCGATGATTGGTATGTCCAAAAATACGTTTATAAATGCTTTCAGAAGGTGCGTTTTGCTTGGCTGCAGCTTGCTGCTGTACAGGTTCAAGCTTTAATTCACGGCGTTTTATCTGCTCAATTTTTGCTTCCTGCCAAGATTTTGGTTCAGGAACAAAACGCATAAAGATCAGGGCAAAAGCAGCAGGAATAATGGTGACATAAAATAGCATCCGCCAGCCGTGATCTGGAATAATGGCACCCGCCAGCAGCGTTGCAACGATATAACCCACGGTTTGACCGGTTTGCAAAGTCCCAAGTACCGTTGTTCGATATTTGGTTGGCACATATTCTGCCATGAGCGTATTACACGCCATGTAAAGAGAACCCAGTCCAAAAGCGCCAATAAAACGTAAAATTAAAAATTGTTCATAGCTTTGGGTAAAGCCTAAGATACAGGTCATGATCGAGAAAAATACGACCGACCAAGCAATGGTTTTCACACGGCCGAATTTATCGCACGCCCATCCACCCGAAATACCACCCAGCGCCATCCCTGCTAAAGAAGAACTACCGAGCATTCCAGCTTGAAATGTACTTAAACCAAATTCAGCCTTTAAACTGGTCAGGCTGAATGACAGCAACATGATGTCTACACCATCAATCACCAAGGAAATAAAGGCAAAAATAAAGGCCATTTTCCAAGTGTTGCTGGTAATCCGATGCATCGTGCCCACGTTAGAAGGCAATTTGAGCGTTCCTGCTCCGTTTTGCATTTCGTTATTCATTTCCTTGTTCCTCATTTTCCCAAATGAGTCATCGGCATTCCTATGTCTGCACATTTGCCTTTTTTATTCTTTTTATTTCATCACTGCTCAGGCTATTGCACAGAGTTACAAGAGTGTTTCACGATGAATCCTTTATTGATTAAGTTTATTTTTACATAAAAAGTCTCTAAGGCACTCTATGCAGAGCACCTTATCGATATATAATTCAATTAGTTACCAAAAGCCGCGATGCCTGTTTGCGCACGACCTAGAATCAGTGCATGTACATCATGTGTGCCTTCATAAGTGTTGACGACTTCGAGGTTAACCAAATGGCGGGCAACACCAAACTCATCAGAAATACCATTTCCGCCCATCATGTCACGCGCTACACGGGCAATATCTAAAGCCTTGCCACAGTTGTTACGTTTAATGAGTGATGTGCCTTCTACTGCAGCTAAACCTTCATCTTTCATACGTCCAAAGCGAAGCGCAGCTTGTAGCCCCAAGGCAATCTCAGTTTGCATATCCGCCAATTTCTTTTGAATTAACTGATTCGCTGCCAATGGTCGGCCAAACTGTTTACGGTCCATGGTGTATTGGTGCGCTGTATGCCAGCAGAACTCAGCTGCGCCCATTGCGCCCCAAGCGATACCATAACGTGCACTGTTTAGACAGGTAAATGGGCCTTTTAAACCACGTACTTCTGGAAAAGCGTTCTCTTCAGGAACAAAGACATTGTCCATGACAATTTCACCGGTAATTGATGCACGTAAGCCAACTTTACCGTGAATCGCAGGCGCTGATAGACCGTCCCAGCCTTTTTCTAAAATAAATCCGCGAATGTCTCCTACATGACCTTCAGGCGATACTTCTTTCGCCCAAACCACAAACACATCGGCAATTGGGCTGTTGGTAATCCACATTTTTGCGCCAGTTAGACGGTAACCACCATCCACTTTTTTTGCACGAGTAATCATGCTACCCGGGTCAGAGCCATGATCAGGCTCAGTCAGGCCGAAACAGCCAATGTACTCGCCTGTTGCCAACTTTGGCAGGTATTTCTGTTTTTGCTCTTCAGAGCCAAATTCATTAATTGGCACCATCACCAAAGAACTTTGCACGCTGGCCATAGAGCGGTAGCCAGAATCTACATATTCAATTTCACGTGCAACTAATCCATAGCTAACATAGTTTAGACCTGCGCCGCCGTATTGCTCTGGAATCGTTGGGCCAAGTAAGCCAAGCTCACCCATTTCTCGGAAAATTGATGCATCAGTTTTTTCATGTCGAAATTGTTCGAGTACACGTGGCTGTAAACGCTCTTGGCAGTAAGCATGTGCAGTATCACGGACCATGCGTTCTTCTTCAGTTAATTGCTGTTCCAAAAGAAACGGGTCTTGCCAGTTAAATTGTACTTTTGCCTTTTTTACATTGACCATTTGATTCATCGCATCCTCTGCTTTTTCAGGTTTTCGTTGTTTTATTTGATGCTATGTGTGAAAAGTGATTCATTCAAACGATTAATTTGCATGTAGATATGCGCCTTTCGCATACCTAAGCTTGGCTCACAGCGTGTTAAGCACTTTAGCCACTGATTTGAACTGCGGATTGCTTTATTTATAGACTATAGTGGTATATGAAAATCATTCTTATATGCCATTTTGTGATACCTATCGATAAAAAGGACTTTATCTATGCGGCGCAATATTCCGTCATTGCAAAGCTTAATTTGCTTTGAATCTGCTGCAAAACACGCGAGTTATACGCATGCTTCCCAAGAGTTATTTATTACGCAAAGTGCCGTGTCGCGCCAAATTCAACAGCTTGAAGAATATTTAGGTGTAATGCTATTTAGCAGAACACGTCACGGTGTCGATCTCACAGAAGCAGGCAAGCAATATGCAAAAAGTATTAAACCCTTTTTGCAAGGTATCGAAAAAAGCACTTCAGATATTATGATGCACAAAGGCTTGGGCGGCACTTTAAAGCTGGGCGTTGTGCCAACCTTTGCCACACGTTGGCTGTTGCCAAAATTACATAAATTAAATGCGCAGCATCCTGAAATTACCGTGCATTTAGAAACCAGTACCAAACCTTTTTTGTTTAATGAAAATGTCTTTGACGCGGCGATTTTTGCAGGAACGCAACAGCAAATTGAGCATTGGCCGGGTATTCAAGCGCATTATTTAATGGATGAAGAAGTGGTTCCCGTTTGTTCCCCCAAATTGATTGAAAACAACTTTCCACTTGCGTAAATGACCGATGATCACAGTTTTAATTTAAGCGATGAAGAGTTACTTCAATTTCCCTTATTACAGCAAACAACCCGTCCAAGTATTTGGCAAGAATGGTTTCAAGCCCATCAGCTTCAGCATCCCAAACCATTTGATGGTCAGCGACATGAACTATTTTCTATGCTTTCTGTGGCCGCCAGTCATGGCATGGGTATGGCACTGATTCCACAAATGCTGATTGAAGCTGAACTGAGAAAAAAAGAATTGGTGATTGCATCAAATAAAAAACTGCACGGTAGCCGAAAATATTATTTAGTCCATTCGAGCCAAGACAGTTCACCGCAAATACAAAAATTTGTCGATTGGGTGCTACAAGAATTGCACCAGATCAGTTGAAGTAATCGCTATATTTTGAGTACAGTAAATTCGCTGAATCATCCATTCAATACATGTAACCGTGCCTAATGGACGCATCAATTAAAATATAAGGCTATATATCTATGCAAAAAATTGTGGTGTTTTCAGGTGCCGGCATGAGCGCAGAAAGCGGCATCAATACTTTCCGTGACAGTGATGGTCTTTGGGAACAGCATCGTATTGAAGATGTGGCCACACCTGAAGCTTGGGCACGTGACCCTTCTTTAGTACAGCGTTTTTATAATGAACGCCGTAAACATATTTTAGCCGCAGAGCCAAATGCAGCGCATAAATTAATTGCTGAACTCGATGATTTTTTTGATGTACAAGTCATTACTCAAAATATTGATGACCTACATGAACGTGCAGGCAGTCAAAATGTACTACATCTGCATGGAAATATTCGTTACGCAAAAAGCTCTGGCCCTCAGGCGCAATATACGCAGGAATTGTTTCCCATTGAAGGTGCTGATTTAAACTTAGATACTGATAAATGCCCTGAAGGATATCCTTTACGGCCACATGTAGTCTGGTTTGGCGAAGCAGTTCCTGCCTACGAAGATGCAAGTGTGAGTGTGCAAACAGCAGATATTTTTATTGTGATTGGTACGAGTCTGGCTGTCTATCCTGTGGCTGGATTGATTCACGAAATCCCAGCCAACTGCCGTGCATTTTATATCGACCCGAAAGCAGATTATCAGCGTGTACCTGAGCAGTATCAACTGATTAAAGCGGGTTCGAGTGAAGGAATGAAAAAACTTTTTTTGCAATTGCTTGCGCCATAAAAGTACATTTTGGCATCAGTATCGATCAAAAAAATGATATCGCCTGCTACTTTTGCAGGCTTTTTGCTGTTTATAGCCTATCTAACTTGGCTTAAGTCCAATAAATGACGGCATAAACACGTTTGGCATTCAAATTGCTTAACAGTATTACGTTTTATTAAAAAAGTAATATTGGGGCTTGGTCAGTATGGGTTATGTCGCAAGAGAGCTCAGTCCAAAAAGTAAGCTATTGCTTGGCTTAGGATCATTTTTAATTCCTGTGCTCATTTGGTGTGCAGTGAGTTATTTGCCATTTTTATGGCACCCGCAGGTGCAAATTACGCAGTCAGGCAGTGTGCCTTATTTTCAGGTGGATAGCCGTGTAGACAAAGCGGTGTTTTATGCCGAAGCGCAATCTGCGGTCAATGCTGGTTTAGCGCCACCTCAAGGTAAACTGGTCAATCCAATCTATCTACCTGCACCGCATGAAGTGGCAAAAGCGCTGGTTACAGCCTTTATTACCCCGCCTGCCCAACCTGATGCCCCATGGTTTCATCAAAGCTTATGGCACAGTATTAAAATTGTGTTCAGCGCATTTTTTATTGCCTCTCTCATCGGTATTCCGCTCGGTATTCTTTGCGGTTTTTCTCAAAAAATATCTCAACTGACCGAACCCTTTGTTGAGTTTTTTCGCTACTTGCCCGCTCCTGCTTTTGGCGCTTTGGCCGTTGCGATTTTAGGCATTAATGATGCACCTAAAATCGCCATTATCGTGATCGGGACGCTATTTCAGCAAATTCTAATTATCGCCAATACCACACGGATGGTTGACCGTGGCTTGATTGAAGCAGGTTTTACGCTGGGTACCAATAAAATGAAAAGCTTATTTCATGTGGTGATTCCGGCGGCGCTTCCTGACATTTACCGCGACCTACGTGTATTGCTGGGCTGGGCTTGGACTTATCTGATCGTATCTGAACTAATCGGCACAACATCTGGGATTACATGGTTTATCACCCAACAAGCGCGTTACCAAAACTTTGACAATGTCTATGCCGCGATCCTCATCATTGGAGTGATTGGTTTGGTATGCGATGTAGTGCTAATGAAACTCGGTCAACGTCTATTTAAATGGAAAGCAGGAGCAAAATAATGAACAGCACAGAGTTTAATGCCAGCACTTATTTCGATGCAATTTATGCACGCCCTGTCATTTTAGAAGCAAAAAAACTTACACAAAGTTTTAAGCACGGCAAAACTGAACGCACTATTTTAAATCAGTTGGATTTAAAGATTCATAAACGTGAATTTATCTGCGTGATTGGCCCATCGGGTTGCGGTAAATCGACCTTTAGCCGAATTGTGGCTGGACTTGACCCTTACAGTAGCGGTGAATTGCTGGTCGATGGCCAAGCCATTGAAGGCCCAAGCCCTGAGCGTGGCATGGTGTTTCAAGGCTACACGCTTTTTCCATGGAAAACGGTCAAAGAAAATGTGATGTTCGGCCCTTTAATGAAGGGTGCCAGCAATGCTTCGGCTGAATCCAGCGCCCGCGAATGGATTGATATTATTGGTCTAGAAAAATACCAAGATCAGTACCCGCATCAGCTTTCTGGTGGGATGAAACAGCGCGTTGCCATTGCCCGCGCATTGGTCAATGAACCCAAAATATTATTGATGGATGAGCCGTTTGGCGCGCTTGACCCGCATACCCGTCAAAAAATGCAAAAACATTTAATGGATCTTTGGCAAAACATTGATATCACGATTATTTTTGTGACACATGATATGGATGAAGCGATTTTATTGGCGGATCGTATTGTGGCGCTCAAAGCCAATCCTGGTGAAATTAAAGAAATTATTGAGGTCGATTTGCCCCGTCCTCGTAATCCTGAACTCATGCTGAGCCCTGAATTTAAACAACTGCGCGAACGGGTGGATTTCTTGGTACATGCGCAGGAAGACGAGCTCGACCCTGCAATGGAGAACTTACCGAAAATTCCGCGTATGACCCAAGTCAGTACACAAAAATAACTGGATTAATCCCTCTTCATCTTTAGGACGGCCTAAATGATGTAACTACAGCGTTGGACGGCCAACTTTATAGGAATTGAAGATGAATGAATCTTATGTTTTGCCACTTGTTGATATTTCAAAAATGCAAAGCACGGAATTGTCAGAGCGTTTAGAAGTAGCAACCGCTTTGGATCAAGCCTGTAAAGATGTTGGTTTTCTATATTTAAAAGGTGATCAGTTCAATTTTGATTTTGCGACATCATTGATTCAGGTGGCAAAGCGCTATTTCCAACAAGATACTGCCAGTAAAATGCAACACTTTATTGGGCTGTCGAAAAATCACAGTGGCTATGTGCCAATTGGTGAAGAACAGTTTGTAGGCAACAGCTATGACTTAAAAGAAGCCTATGACATCAATTATGATTACCACGGCGAAACGACGGCATTTCCCTTGCTGGGCCCTACGTTATGGCCAGATGACGCCACATTTAAGAGTACGGTCTGTGATTATTACTGCCATTTACGCAGTATTAGCGAGCAGATTTTTCAGGCCTTTGCTTTAGCATTGAATGTAGATGAGCATTTTTTTGATTGCAAAATTACCCATCCGACCAGCCAACTGCGTCTAATCCATTATCCCTATAACCCTGAAGTGAAAGATGCCGAAGGTATTGGCGCGCATACAGATTATGAGTGCTTTACACTGCTCTTGCCGACGGCACCAGGTTTACAAGTATTAAATAAACAAGGTGAATGGATGGATATTACATTGATTGAAAATACTTTGGTGATGAATATTGGCGACATGATGGAAATTTTGTCGAATGGCAAATATTTGGCCACCAAGCACCGTGTTAAAAAAGTCTCTGAAGAGCGCTACTCTTTCCCTCTGTTCTGTGCATGCAATTACGACACGATCATTGAGCCTGTACATTCTACTGAAGCGCCCAAATATCAGCCCCTAATTGGTGGCGAACATTTATTTAATCAAACCGCGCAAACCTTTAGTTATCTCAAAAAACGTATCGCTTCAGGAGAGCTAAGTCTTAGAAATGCTGTGCCATTGTCATCATTTGGTATGGATGAAAATACAGAAGCACAAGGAGCAAGCGCATGAATCTATTTCAGGCTTTAGCACAACTTCCAGCCAGCCAAGAGGTTTCAGGTCCTATTCCAGACTATTTATATGGTGCTTTTCGCCGTAAAAGCATTAGTTTTTCAAATGGTTTGACGGATGAAAAGACCATTGTGTATTGGTTTCAGTCACGTAGTTTCACCATCGATCTACGTTTAAAAAGCCAAGAAAATACGCCAGTGAATGAGCGTCAAGGCTGGATTGGTAACACCCTATGGGATGCTAAACAACAATTATTGTCTTGGGACGTTAAAGCACACTCAAATTATCAAAATCATGTGCAATGGCCAGAACCTGCAAAACTACATGCGATTGGCAACTGTATTTTAGAATTCTCTCCAAGCAATGCGTATGTCGAAGACTGGCGTCAACAAGTGCATGAAGGGTTATTTTTAGGCCTGCGCTTGAAGTCAGCTTTAGATGTAGAAAGCCATCAGCCATTGCAGATGGATGGCGGTTTAATTATTTGTGATAAGCATGTGGCCTTTGCACTGAGTCGTTTACCTACAGATCAGCAAACTGTTGCCAGCATCGATATATCATCTGCACCTACTATGTATGAAACGGTGATTGAAAGCTTTGAAGTATCCATCGCTGTAGATGGTCTGCATAAGCACTATACAACGACTTCATCTCAGCAAGATCAACCACTTAACTTTGATCATTTCAAAGTTATTGATGAAACACATTTAATGCAAAACGTCATTATTAATGGTCAAGCAATACAGCTGATGTTCGAGGTGGATATTTATGTTCCACATTATGCATTTCAGCGTCGCACTGATACCACGACAGAAAGTACAGATTGGTTGCAAAATGAAAAACAGCACCTCTTGTACCATGCCGTAGAATGTCTATAGGAAATCAATGTCGTTTATATATTTGCTCATCGCAATCATTGCTGAAGTGATTGCCACGTCCGCCTTAAAAGCCAGCAATGGCTTTACTGAACTAGTACCGATTATTTTTACCGTATTGGGCTATGCCATTGCACTCTTCTTTTTAGGTTTGACCTTTAAATCGATTCCAATGGGATTGGCCTACGCCATGTGGTCTGCTGCAGGCATTGTACTGATTTCTTGTGTGGGCTGGATTGTGTTTAAACAAAATTTAGACCTGCCTGCCATGATTGGTTTGGCCTTTATTTTATTGGGTATTGTGATTATTAATGTTTTTTCTAAAAGCACAGAGCTTTGAAATGTCAGTTTTAAAATGAAGTTTTTAAATAATATCTCTGAAATTTTAAAGACTTAAATTGCTATAGATAAAAATGCTCTAGCTTGCTGTTGCACACTAGAGCATACGTTTCGAATGAATTAACTGTGATCAGTCGGCTTCTATAAAATGCCTTTCACTAGAAAAAAGCATCCAACAATACATAACAGCACAGCAAAACATTTTTTCAGTACTGCTGGTGAAAGCGTATGCGCAGTTTTCGCGCCATATTTAGCCGTAAAGAAACTCATCACACTAATGCCCAAAAAGGCATAGATATGAATAAAGCCAATGGTATTTGGAATTTCAACTTGCTGTTGCATACCAAAAAACATAAAGCCTAATGCACCAGCAATGGCAATGGGTAAACCGCAAGCCGCAGACGTCCCGACCGCTTTTTGCATCACCACGCCATTTGCCGTTAAATACGGTACCGTAATACTGCCGCCGCCAATCCCGAAGATGGCCGATGCAACGCCGATACCCGAACCTGCTGCAATTTGTTTAGCTGTAGATGGTAGTGTTTTATTTGGATCGACTGGCTTTTTTGCACCCATAAACATGGTATAAGCCACCCAAAGTAAAAACACACCGACAATCATTTGCAGATGTAAGCCTGACAGCCAGCCTGCAATACCCGCGCCTGCAAAACAACCAATCGCCATAGACGGAGCTAAATTTTTAAATACAGGCCAAATCACAGCACCATTTTTATTGTGCGCCATCAAGGAGCTGATCGATGTCACAACAATCGTAGCCAAAGATGTGCCGAGCGCCAAATGCATAATCACATCGGGGCTATAGCCCATTTGGCTAAAAACAATATAGAGCAATGGCACAATGATGGTACCGCCGCCAACGCCAAACAGCCCTGCAGCAAAACCAGCAAATGCGCCAATAATTAAGAAAGTAATGAGTTCCACGAAATAGATACTTTTAAAGAGATGTATTGAAGAAGTCTGACTGGTTTAAGCCAACTCCACTTGACCCACAGCATGATAAGCGCGGTTGAAATATACCAAGCTTTCCTCCTGCTGACTTTGCTTGATTGCAACCACACGGCACATAAACACACTGTGCGTACCCACTTCTTGAATCTGTTCAATCTGACAATCGAAACCGACCAAAGCATCTTTTAATATTGGTGAACCTGTTTCTAATGTGGTCCAAGAACCCAATTTAAAACGCTCTTCCGAATTGAATTTGCTTGAAGCAAAGGCATTGGAAATTTGCTCATGCTGTGCGCCTAAAACATTGACAGACAGAACTTTATTTTCAAGAAAATGCGCATGAGAACGAGATGATTGATTCATACAAACCAGCAAAGTTGGCGGTGTATCTGTCACACTGCATACGGCTGATGCTGTAAATCCATGCATGCCTGCTTCACCCTCAGTCGTAATCACGTTGACTGCAGTCGTCAATAAAGACATTGCATTTCTAAAATCAGTTGCTTCAATCATCTCTTCAATCTCAATGGTCTATATGGCTTATCTCTTTCTCAGGTTTGGGCAATAGCAAATTTAATTTCCTTATTGCCCTTACATGAAACCGAGTCAGCTCGAATTTATGCGGTCAATTCTTGACGAATAATGGCAGCGCCTGCGCTTAACGCATTTAGTTTGCCTTGCGCCACTTGGCGAGGTAAAGGCGCCATACCGCAGTTTGTTGAAGGATATAGCTTGTCGGCATCTACAAATTGCAATGCTTTGCGTAATGTATTTGCTACTTCTTCTGCTGTTTCAACTTGATTGGTTGCTACATCAATTGCGCCAACCATCACTTTTTTACCGCGGATGAGTTCAATTAAATCCATGGGTACACGAGAGTTTTGGCATTCAAGTGAGATGATATCCAGCTTCGATTGCTGCAGTTTCGGGAATGATTCTTCGTATTGGCGCCATTCATTACCCAAGGTTTGTTTCCAATCGGTATTGGCTTTAATGCCATAACCATAGCAAATATGAACGGCTGTTTCGCATTTCAAACCTTCAAGCGCACGCTCTAATGTCGCAATACCCCAGTCATTGACTTCATCAAAAAATACGTTAAACGCAGGCTCATCAAATTGAATGATATCTACGCCTGCCGCTTCAAGCTCTAAAGCTTCTTGATTCAGGATTTTAGCAAATTCCCAAGCCAATTTTTCACGGCTCTTGTAATGACCATCATACAAAGTATCAATCATCGTCATCGGGCCTGGCAAAGCCCATTTGATCGGCTGATTGGTTTGGCTGCGTAAGAATTTTGCATCATCAACAAACACTGCTTTCTTACGAGATACTTCACCAACCACAGACGGTACACTTGCATCATAACGATTACGAATACGCATCGTTTCACGCTTTTCGAAATCTACACCTTCAAGATGTTCAATAAACGTGGTTACAAAATGCTGACGGGTTTGTTCACCATCACTGACAATATCAATGCCTGCATGGATTTGTTCATGCAAAGATAATTCCAACGCATCACGTTTTGCATCTAATAATTCTTCGCCTTCAAGCTTCCATGCTGACCACAATTTTTCAGGTTCAGCTAGCCAAGACGGTTTAGGTAAGCTGCCAGCAGTTGAAGTTGGGAGTAAAATGGCCATATTCGATCTTCTATCTCTATTTTCTTTAAAACGGGTGGTTTAACTCACCCGTGTTTCATCTATTTGCGTGATTTAAAATTAAGCTGCATCTGCATTTTCAATACTAAAATTAGCCGCCCACTCATTCAGAATGTCTTTATATGGCTGGATAAAGTTCTCTTCCGTCCATTTGCCCTGTTTAACCGCCAACTGGCCACGTTCAACACGGTCGTACACAATACGGGTTAATGAGTAATCGCCAAAGCTTAAGCTTGGTTGATACACTAAACCTGCTGTCGCATTGGTATTGTAAATTTCAGGACGGTAGATTTTTTGGAAGCTTTCCATGGTGCTGATCGCGCTGATCAGTTCGAAATCTGTATAGTCGCTAAGCAAGTTATTTGCTGAATAGAATGCCAATGGTGCAGTCGCATTTTCAGGTTTGAAGTAACGAACACTTAAGCCCATTTTTGCAAAATAGTCATCGGTACGTGAATGGTCATCATTGGTGTATTCCACACCTAAGATCGGATGTACATTTGCAGTACGGTAATAAGTTTTTGTCGTTGAAACACTTAAGCAAATCACAGGCTGTTTTTTAAATTCAGCTTTGAATACTTCTGAATTGATCAAGTGTTGATAAAGCTTGCCGTGCAAATCGCCAAAATCTTCAGGTTTTTCATTGAATTTGCAACCGAGTGCTGGTAATACTACGCTGAAGTCATAGTCACGTACATACGATGAAAAACTGTTGCCGATCATGCCTTCAATGCGTTCATTGGTTTTATGGTCGATGATGGTGCTTTTTAAAGTTTCAATAAACGGGAAAGTTTGACCATTACCCTCTACATCGAGTTCAGCGGAAATGATGTCAATTTCAAGTGAATAACGATCCGCATTTGGGTTGTCACAAGTAGCTAAACTATTGAAACGGTTATTAATCATTGCCAAAGTACGGCGCAGATTCTCTTCACGGTGTTCACCACGTGCCAAATTGGCAAAGTTCGTTGTTAGACGTGTATTGTCTGCTGGCTCATAGTTTTCATCAAAGCGAATACGTTTGATTGAACATGCAAATTTATGACTCATGGAGATTCACTACCCTAAAATTAAAAATAATCAAAATTTCTGTATGAAGTAATTTATACGTGAAACTTAAGATGAATAAAAATGATTTAACCTCAACTCAAAGTGAGATAAATTCATGTTTAAGATTTAAATACAATGAATTTTCTTCAACTATGCATCATTCAACTGGCGATAAAAAAACTGCCACCCAGGTAGCATTTAAATTTTATTTAATATAAATAAGGGCTTAAAAAAAATTCAATGAAAATTTTTTCATTCAAACACACATCTGAAATGTGTAGAATCGTACAGATTGGCTCAAAATCTCCACTCTCAAAATTTAGCGATTTATTCATTAGGGTGAATTTTTCTAACTTTAAAATGAAAAAAGATCAAATCACTAATTGTTTTAATATTGAATCTGTAACACTAATATACTTTTGTCCTGAGCTATAAAGTTCTTAAACCTTGCCATAAATAGATAAACAAAATATGAAATAAGCATATATTCATGTCGTTTCAGCTTTTTAGTCAATATACTGAATATGACTCAACTTGTACTTAGAAAAAATCAGCATATTCGAGCTTTGGTATGTTAAGGAATCGCTAAAATATTCGGTTTATACTTATACCTTCTTAAAATCATGTCTAATAAATTAGAACCTCAGACACTGACTCTCCCAGTAGGTCATGACAAGCTTTTACTCCACTCTTGCTGTGCACCATGCTTTGGCGAAGTCATGGAAACATTAATTGGATCAGGTATCGATTTTTCAATTTTCTTTTACAATCCCAATATTCATCCTGTGAAAGAATATGAAATCCGTAAAGAGGAAAATATCCGCTTTGCCGAGAAACATAACATTCCGTTTATTGACTCTGACTATGAGCCAGACAATTGGTTTGCTCGCGCTAAAGCTATGAAAATGAGCCTGAAAAAGGCCTCCGCTGTACCATGTGTTTTGATATGCGCTTTGAACGTACTGCATTATATGCGGCAGAACATGGCTTTAGCCTAATCAGCAGTTCATTGGGTATTTCACGCTGGAAAAATATGCAGCAGATTAATGACTGCGGGCATCGTTCAGCTTCACATTATGACGGAATAACCTATTGGGACTATAACTGGCGTAAAAATGGCGGTGCTGTACGTATGCTGGAAATCAGTAAAAAAGAAGAATTTTATCAGCAGGAATACTGCGGCTGTGTCTATTCACTGCGCGATACCAATCGCTGGCGTATGAGCCAAGGCCGTGACCGAATCAAATTGGGTGTGAAGTTTTATTCCAATGCGATGGATGAAGAAGCTTGAGTTCTGCCCTTCGTTATTTTTTATGGATATTAATTTGATGTTGTTAAGCCCTGAAATTTTTACATCATTCAGGGCTTTTTTTAGCTATATTTCAACTTATTTCGGTTCTTCAACCAACGTTGGATAGATTGATCCATCGACATCCATTTCGGTTTTATAAATGCCATTGGCAACATTAAATTTGTTCACGTGATAACTCGAGCCATAAAGTGAATCAAATCCTGTACCTTTTTTAAAGACTTGTTTATTGGCAGCCAAGTCCAATAAATGTGTGCCTCCAATAAACTGTTCATATTGTGCAGGGTCAACACCAACTCGGGTTGACATGATTTTCACTGCATCGGCATGCGTTGCAGGGTCGTTGATGTATTTAACCGTTTTATCCCAAACTTGAATGATTTTTTTCCATTCTTCTTTGTTGGCAGATAAATGCGTCATGTTGACGGTTAATGTGTCGTAAATCAGACCGGGTTTATCTTTCGATGTATAAATGATTTTAGAACCTGCTACCGCTTTCAAAGCTTGATTTGCGACCGGTTGCCACACGGCAATCGCTGCAATATCAGGACTTGCAAATACTTGTGGCAGCTCATTGGTCATGGTGTTGACCAACTTCACTTCAGAAGCTTGAATTTTTGCATCATCCAAAGCCGTCGCTAAAAGCAAATGATCAACCAAGCCTTTTTCAGTCGCGACACTTTTTCCTTTTAAATCGGCAAGACTATTGATGCCATCTTTAGCAATGATGACATCATTACCCGCAGAATAGTCCGTCGCCATAATCATGACGCCTTTCGTACCGCCAGAACCCGTAACTAAGTTATCGCCGTTAGTGACCAAAACAGCATCCAACTGATTTGCCGCAAATGCAGATAGTGAGGCTGAATAATCAAACCATTTAAAATCTACATTGACACCGGCTTCTTTCAACCAGCCTTTTTCAATAGCAACTTGCCATGCGACAAAACCAGGCCAGTCGCTATAGCCAATTGTGATGGCTTTTGTATTGACAGTGCCTTCTGCCTGAGCATTTGGTTCAGGTGTTTTGGCCGTATTGTCACAACCACCTAGTAAGATGGCGGTCAAAACGGATGCAGATAAGCAGGCTTTTTTGATCATAGTGCGATTTCCCCAATGGCATTACAGTTAAATTTGGTATTGGTGTACAAAAACGATGGTGTATTCGGATTGCTGACAGATTGAGCATTGTGCTTTGCACGATTTGGTCTTTGGTTACCTGCATTAGCATGTGCTTGCTGTTGGTCTGTGATTCGGTCTTTAAACTGACCTTGTGAACGATATAATTGGCCCATTTTAAAACTCCTTAATTCTTTGCATTTTGCGGAATTGGCGGCATTACAGCGTCCATTAACTCCAAATGTCCTTTAATCACACCTTTAAGTGCTGAAAAATGCTGACTGATAACTTTGAGCTCTGAACTGACGCCTTGCAGAATCATGACTTCTAAAATTTTGTGGTCATCGAGTTGAATATGCAGCGAACTCACCACTTGTTCTAAAAACTGCTGCTGTAAATCTAAAAGCTGAATACGTAGCGCCGTACTACTTGCGTCATAAAGTAAGGTAAATGTGCCGACCATTACTTCGTTACGCTGCTCCTGATCGGCAATCAGATGCTTATTGATCATGTCGACAATGGCCTGAGAACGGCTCTCATAATGCTGATCGACAATTTTTTGATCCAAAGCATCAACTGTTTTTTCAGGCACGGTAATACTGATACGCGCCAGCTTTCGTTTAGGCACTGTTGTTCCTTATTTTTTTTGCTGAATATAGAAACCCGCACGGGCGCTCAGTAGCTCAATAAAAAATTGCTTTAATTGATGCAGAAATGTTGCAGATTGATGGCGGTTCATATGCATCTCCTGTTTGAGTAATACAAAATATTTATTTCGTAATATCGATAGAAATGCAGAATCTGTGCCAAGTGAGAAATACAAAAAATGATCGATTATTTTGTTCTTTTAACTTTCTTTTAAATTTTACTGTTCATGATTTGTGCAATAAATGCACTCATCGAGACCCCTTTGCACTATTGCTGCGATGTATTATTTGATGAAAGACTATTTCTAAAGGTCGTTGTTCTTAAGCAAGAGCATTGACCGACATGCAACAAACTCGAAGTTCAATTTATTTCATCAACATTGAACATCATTTATACTGATTGATCATTCTATTCATCACTCAACGCCTATGAAGTATTTCAGCTGCGCGGTATGTTCTAACCAAATCTTTTTTGCCAATTCACACTGTGTCAATTGTCAGACTGCGCTGGGCTATATTGCCTCTGAAAAGCAAATGGGCTGTTTTGAAAAGCACGGCAGTACGCTGTGGCTTGCGTTAAATCCTGAAATAAAGGGAAAACGCTTTAAACCTTGTCATAATTATCAGCATCATCAGGTTTGCAACTGGATGGTGCCTGCTGACAGTGAAGAAATTTACTGTGAGTCTTGCCTGCTCACGCACACCATTCCCAACCTAGATAACCCAGACCATATTGTGTACTGGGCACGATTGGAACATGCTAAACGGCGTTTTTTGTATTTAATGCAGCAGCTCAATACCATGCCGCGTCCTAAACGCAGCCAAGATGACCGTTTTGGACTTCGTTTTGATTTTCTGATGCCATCAGAAAATACACCTGTTATGACCGGTCATGCCAATGGAATTATTACCTTGAATGCCAGTGAAGCAGATGTGATTTACCGCGAAACAACGCGTATAAAAATGGGTGAAAACTACCGTACACTTCTAGGTCATTTTAGACATGAAAGCGGTCATTATTATTTTGATTTGATCAAACATTTACACCCTGAACTGATTGAGGAATTTCGAGAACTGTTTGGTGATGAACGACAAGATTATAGTGAAGCTTTGAAACGTCATTATAATGACGGTGCTCCGCAAAATTGGGCGGATTACTATGTTAGTTCCTATGCCAGTACGCATCCTTGGGAAGATTGGGCGGAAACATGGGCGCATTATTTGCACATGATGGACACTCTTGAAACCGCCTACTATGCAGGATTAGTGGTAAAAACCAATAAGTCAGATTTGAATAATTTAGAACTGAAAGAGAACCCGATTGGCGCTCAGGATTTTGACCTATTGCTGCAACACTGGATGACCTTGACCTTTAATTTAAATGCGTTGAACCGCAGCATGGGCTTAGATGATGCTTATCCATTTACGTTGTCGAATCCGGTATTGGATAAACTTAGATTCATTCATCATAAATTGCTCAATATGACCTTAAAAAATCAGCAGCACAATTAGATTAAATTTAACACGTGACAGTGTTTGAATCTCAAATCAACTTTTCGGTATCACAGTATTCGTACATTAGCTTATAGAAAGGATGTATACGTAGTAATTTTCTTGGATTGAGCGCTGTAACACCTGCCCTATTTTTACTATTTTATAAAGGTTAAAATAACAAAAAATAGATGCCTGTGACCTTTCCAATGATGCCTTTCACGCATTTACCTGCTCGTTTCATGTGTATCATCAGCCTGAGTTTGCTCAGTGGATGCCAATTGGTCAAATTACAAGAAAATCAACTCAGTGCGTCACTAAATAATAAAACAGACAGCATATTAACCCATCAAAAGCTCAGTACATTTAGCCATCAAATCCTGTTAATGGTGAATGAAAGCGACCAATCTTGTTTAAATGCGCTTGAAAGCTGTATTCACAAAATGCGTAACAATGAAACTTTAGATATTGCTCAAGTCTATGCATCAGCAAGTGAGCTGTACATGGCACGTGCTTTAAGAGCCGATGAAAATCCACAATGCAAAAAAAGCTTAAAACAACACAGCGGAAAACTCGCATCAAGCAAAATAAAAATATGTATGGATCAGCAGCTTGCAGACTTTGATTTCAGTCTGCGCTACAGCTATGTCTATCTATTTAAATCCGCTCAAGCCCCAGAAGAACGCTTATTTGATTTGCGTCAGGGACAAGTCCGCACCTTTTATAATGTGGCTTTATCACGTCTGATCACCTCATCATTCAGCCGTTTTGACTATCAGCAAATGCCTGAAAGTTTAATGTTAGGTTCATCGCTTTATCATTTTAACTATGAGCATTATCCAGAAATCAAAAGTGCGGACATTGATAAATTACAGTCGAGCTATAATTTTAATTTTTCAGCCTTAAAAACCATTAATCGTCAGGAAGGCATTGGTTCTGAATTTGTCTTAGTCAAAAAAGCTACGGATCTGTCTGCTGCGCAGCCTTTTGTACTAGACCCTGAACAATATTATTCAAATAAACCCAACCCGAATATTCATACTGCACGCTATTTATCTGTCAGTGCGATCGCCGAGCCTGCCAAGACCAATAGCAGCATTAGTGAAATTTTGTCGCCGCAATCAGACTTTAATGTTGAATTATTTAATCCCTATCAATTTAAAAAGGCAAAAATTGAATCTCAGTCCTACACGCTAACGGCCAATTATTCTGTGCCTTATGGACTTTGGTTAGCCGAAAATAAATTAGGAAAATCTGGCTATTGGACACTCCTAAATAAGGAAGAACATTTGCGCATGCCACATGTGTTTATGTTAGAGCCGTATCAACCCAATAAAAAGATTATTGTCATGGTTCACGGATTAGCCAGCAGTCCTGAAACGTGGATCGGCCTGACCAATAATATTATGGGTGATCAAAAACTACGTGATCATTACCAAGTTTGGCAAGTGTTTTACTCAACCAATATGCCAATATTTGAGAGTCGTTTTCAAATCAATGCTTTACTCAAACAGGCATTTGCAACTGTTCAGCCCAATACGCCTTCGGCTCAAGATGCTGTCATTATCGGACATAGTATGGGCGGCATCATCAGTCGTTTATTGGTTAGTGATGCAGATATTTCCGCTCAAGCTATTCCACTCATGAACTATGAACAAAACACACAGTTACAACGTCATCCGATTATCCGCGATCGTTTTGTCTTTAAAGCATTGAAGCCAGTTAGTCGTGCAATTTTCATTGCCGCACCGCATCATGGTACTGACTATGCAGACCGCTGGTTTACCAATTTGGCGAAAAAAATCGTGGTATTGCCTTTAAGTTTTTTAAATGATGTCAATGTTGAAATCCCGAATGCAAAAAATTCAACTATGGGCCTGATTAAGTCTGGGCCGGCAGATTTAAGTCAACAATCACGTTTTATGCTGTTGACCGCAGACATCATGCCAAATAAAGATATTCCTTATCATTCTATTATGGGGAATCAGATGCAAAGCACTGAGCCGAGCAAAATGTCGGATGGCATTGTTCCCTATACAAGTTCTCATTTAGATGGTGCGGTGTCTGAAAAGATTTTCAATGGTGGACATTCCATCCATGAGTCTGCAGATGCCATTTTAGAATTGCGACGCATTTTGAGAGAGCATTTGGACAATGAAGCGTTGAATCAATAACGATAAAATTGCTTTATGTATTTATAAATTATCTTTTAAAAGCAGTGTTTTATTGCTAAATTAGCTCTATATTTTGGGGGCTTTATGACAGAAAAATTATACTATTGGGCTGAAAATTTAGAAAATTACACATCAAATAATGATAGTGAAACTGGTTATGATGAAGTTATAGAAATCAAACGACTTAATTTCTTTATTGGTAAAAATAACGCAGGTAAAAGTAGGTTTTTACGTGAATTATTTAAAACATCTCAAGGTCAGCAACTTTATAACTCACTACAATTCAGAAAATTAATAACTTTTAAAAATAGGTTAATCGTTAGCAAAAAATATAACAAACATGATGATTACAATCATTTTTTAACAACGATTGAACAAATTAAACCGTCCAATATCGGTTCTGTAATCACATTATTCTCAAATTCGCTTACCCACTTATCAAGATTCAATCAACTATCAGGAATTTATTCAAATAATAATATTCAGCAAGCTCAAACATATTTTAATCAAGAACTTCAGCAAAACCTAAATCCTATTTTTACAAATACTAAATTTTATATCCCTATCTTACGTGGCATGCGCCCTGTAACCGATTTAGACGAAAAATATCCTTATATAGAGCGTGCACAAAAAGACTATTTCAAGAATCAGAATAAATTTAATCATGAAAATATAATTACAGGAGAACGCTTATATTACGAGCTTAAAGCTCACTTATTAGGAGAACCTGAACACCGAGAACTTATTAAAAAATATGAAGAAAAATTAAGTCAGTATTTTTTTGATAATGAACCTGTCACTTTAATTCCAAAATTCGGAAAAGATGAACAAGGAAATGAGATTGATGTCGTTCATATTAAAATTGGCTCAGATGCTCAAAGACCTATTTATGAGTTAGGTGATGGCTTACAACAAGCGATAATCTTAACTTATGAAGCTTATATAAAAAGTAAAGACAAAGCAGGCAATCCAAAAACACATGCCTTTTTTATAGAAGAACCGGAATTACATATGCACGCGGGTATGGTTCGTCAACTGATGAACTTCTACTTAAATGAGACTCCACATTATTATTTCTTTACGACACATTCCAATCATTTACTTGATATGGCAGATGAATCAGATCAAGTGATGATTCAAAAATTTGTTAAACAACCCAAAGCTGGTTCATCTAACAATTTTGATTTTAAAATTTATCGCTGCGACCGGGATCGTGACTTACTTGCTTCATTAGGTGTGCGTCCGTCTTCTGTCTATTTGGCAAACTGTACGATTTGGGTGGAAGGCATTACAGATCGGCTGTATATCACTAAATATATGGAAAAATATTTAGCTGAACTAGAGTCAGCTGATATGGAGCTTTATAAAAAATACCGTAGATTTATGCCGAACTATCACTATACGTTTGTGGAATATGCAGGCAGCAATTTATCTCATTGGTCTTTTGATGATGATTATCCTAAAACACGGGAAGAAAGAATCGAATTTTTAAAGCAAGACCGTGGTCAAAGTGCAACTGCTGTTGCAAGTGACATGCTATTAATTGCTGATGGCGACATACAAAAAAATTCTGAAAAAATAAAGTTCTTAAGAAAGGAATTAAATAAAGAAAATTTAATTATTTTGGATTGTAAAGAAACAGAAAATACTTTACCTAAAGATTCTATTCTTCGTGTAGCTCAGAAAAAGTTCAGTAATATGAAAAGGAAGACCTCTCAAGGATTTAATATCGAAAAGCTAGAGGGAATTAATTCATTAGATTATTTTGATCATAAAGATTATGGCATAGGAAAATTATTGGATGATCAAATACGAAATCCAAGAACTTCTGCTGAAAAAACTGCTTTTGCCGATGGTACAGGTGTAGGAACCATTAAATATAAACTAGATTTTTGTCGTGAAATCATCAAATATTTTGATGAAAATCCTGATTGGGAAATGACACCAAAAGCAAAGGATCTATGCATCCGAATTTTCAAACATATTGAAAAGTGTAATTCAAATTAGAAAAAGACCGCCTAAGCGGTCTTTTTTAATTAAACATTAAATCCAATATGTTTACCTGTAGGTAATTCGACATCAATACGAAGTTTCCCACCCATTGCTTCTACATATTTTTTCATGGTTGATATTTTTAAATCATTACCACGGTTTTCGATTGCAGAAAGCGAAGGCTGTTTAATCCCTAAAGTTTCTGCTAATTCTTTTTGAGACATTTCCAACTCTTCACGAATCATGTGAAGATGCTGTTCAAGCATCAGTTCTTCTGCCATTTGCTGAATACGAGCTTGGCTTTCAGCAGAGCGAGCTGCCAATAATTCTTGTAAACTTTTTGCCATGTTAGGAATCTCCTAAACTCTTTAAATGCAAAGTGTATTGCTCATCTGCAATTGCCAGCATTTCTGTATAAAAACGCTTTTTACCGCTTTTATCACCAATGCATAACACAATCGCTTGTCTTAACGGATCAAAAGCAAAGAAAGCTCGAATCGGTTTGCCACGGTGTTGCACACGAAGTTCTTTCATATTGGTATATTTAGAATCATATACAGTGTCCACCAAAGGTCGACCTAAGCTTGGTCCTTGTGATTGCAACACAACCAAAGCTGCCAAGACCTTTTCTTGTGTCGAATCGTCTTGCTGAGCAAGCCATTCATTAAATACATCTGTGGCCAATACTGTCCACATAGCACAACCAAAATATAGACTATAAGCTATATCATAATTTAATCGAGTAAACACTGCAAATAAAAAACCGTCCTTACGGACAGTCTTAAAATTCCCTCCTTTTTCAAAGGAGGGTCAGGGAGGATTATTTAAGCCACTGGCGCCAAGGTAAACAACACTTGTCCTGTTTTTACCGTTTGCCCTTTTTCAATGACAATCTCTTCCACCTTCATACGCTCAGGCGCAATAATTGGAATCTCAATCTTCATCGCTTCAATGACGGCTAACGTTGCCCCCTCTTCGACAATATCACCTGACTGACATTCAATTTTCCAAATTGAACCCGGCATATGCGACTCCACTGCACAGCCACCTTCAGGCACTTCAACACCTTCACTATCATCGACCGCATCTAAACTTTCAGAGACATATTCTGCAAGTCCTGCCTCATGCCAGCGACGACGTTCTTCATCAAAATTGGCTTGTTGGATGGATTTAAATGCTGAGATAGATTCGGCATTTTCAGTCAAGAATTCATTGTATTCTTTTAGGTTTAATACACCTTCTTCTACACGCAGTTTTAAGCGTCCTGCTTTAAAGTCCTCACGCATTTGCATGAGTTCAGTTTCAGACACTTCATAGAATTTAATTTGGTCGAAGAAGCGTAATAACCATGGCTTGCCTTGTTCAAAATCGGCATTTTTGCGGTAGCGTGACCACATTTGCGTAGTACGACCCACAAACTGATAGCCTCCCGGACCTTCCATACCATAAACACACATATACGCACCGCCAATACCGACAGCATTTTCAGGCGTCCATGTCCGTGCAGGGTTGTATTTAGTCGTCACTAAACGCTGGCGAGGATCAAGCGGTGTTGCCACAGGTGCACCTAAATACACATCGCCCAAACCCATGACCAAATAACTCGCGTCATATACCACATCTTTGACCGCTTGTTTGTCTTTTAAACCATTAATACGACGGATAAACTCAATATTGTCAGGACACCATGGTGCATCTGGACGTACCGTTTGCATATAACGCTCTGTCGCTAGCTGGGTTTGTGAATCCTCCCAAGCGAGTGGTAAATACACAGTCCGTGACGGTACTTGCATTTGGGTCACATCAGGCAGTTCAGCTTCCGCGACTTGTAGTAAACGCAATAAATCCAATTGATCAAGCTTGATCGAATCAAAATGAATTTGCAGTGAACGAATCCCCGGTGTGAGATCAATAATTCCTGTGATATTTTGCTTTTCAACCCATTGCATGAGTGCATGAATACGGAAACGTAGGTTTAAATCTAAAACCAACTCACCATATTCCACCAACATGTAGTTGTTGCCCGCAGGACGATACACCACATCTGGCAAGCCATTCTGACCTTTTAAAGTATCAAGCACCGCATTTTTTAAGGTGGAAAGTTCAGGATAAAATGACTCATCAAATGCCACAACCTGCGTATCAGATGCTTCTAATTGCGCATGATATTTTTCATTTAAGAGCTTAGCTTGATGATAACTCACAGGTATAAATCTGACTTTGTCTCCTGCTTTCAATTGACCAAGCTTCCAAAGCTCAGAATTAATCACCACGGCAGGACAAACAAAGCCTCCTAAACTTGGACCATCTGGACCGAGAATAATCGGCATATCGCCCGTGAAATCAATCGCACCAATCGCGTATGCATTGTCATGAATATTTGATGGATGCAAACCGGCTTCACCGCCATCCTCACGTGCCCATTCAGGTTTTGGACCAATCAAACGAATACCTGTACGGCTTGAGTTAAAGTGAATCTCAAAAGTATTGGCAAAGAAGGTATCAATGTCTTTTTTAGTAAAGAAGTCTGGTGCACCATGCGGGCCGTACATCACCGCAATTTCCCATTCATGGCTAAACGTTGGCACTTGTTCAGGGGCAAGCGTTTTCACTTCATCAGAGCTAAATCCCGTGATTGGTAACATATCACCAATCAGTAAGTTACGCCCTGCATGACCACCAAACTGACCCAAGGTGAAGGTTGCTTGTGAGCCGAGATATTCAGGTACATTTAAACCGCCTTTAATACCAATATAGGTACGGCAACCTGTCGCAATTTTGCCACATTTGAGCACCTGACCTTTACGCACATTCACGTTCTGCCACATCGGAACTTGAGCGCCATCTAGTGTTGATGGCATATCGCCCCCGGCAAGCACGATTTGGCTGTCACAATGGAATTTTAAAGTCGGACCTTGTAGCGTACATTCTAAGCCTGCAGTGTTATAGGCATTACCAAGTAACTGGTTTGCGACATTCAGTGATAGTGGATCAATGGCACCTGATGGTGGCACACCGACATCCCAGTACCCCAAACGACCTGTCACATCTTGCACAGAAGTTTGAATGCCTGATTGCAACACTTCAATTTTTTGAGTTTTCCACTCGAATGTATTTAAGAAACGTGTGGTTTGCGTACCGGCTTTAAATACATCGCAGTCGATAATATTTTGTAGATATTCAAGATTGGTTTCGATGCCTGCAACCGATGTTTTGGCAAGTGTTTCGGTCATGGCTTGAATTGCTGAATCGCGGTCATCTGCCGTGACAATGATTTTGGCAATCATCGGGTCATAAAATGATGAGACATTTGAACCCGTTTCCACCCACGTTTCATTACGCGCATTGGCATCAAATTCAACGTGCGTTAAAAGCCCTGCACTAGGTTGGAAGTTTTTGATTGGGTCTTCGGCATATAAACGCACTTGAATCGAATGACCTTTCGATTCAAGTTGTTCTGTTGGTGTAATCCAATCACCACTGCCTAAAGTCACCATCCATTCCACAAGATCGACACCAAACACTTGCTCTGTCACGCCATGTTCAACTTGCAGACGGGTATTCACTTCTAAGAAATAGAATTCCTGTGTGTCGGTATCCATCACAAACTCAACTGTACCTGCCGAACGGTAATTTACCGACTGCATCAGCCCAATCGCAATCGATTGAATATAAGCACGTTGCTCATCATTGATATGTGGTGCTGGGGTTTCTTCCACAACTTTTTGATTACGGCGCTGTACCGAACAATCGCGCTCGCCAAGTGCCAAGACTAAGCCTTTGCCATCACCAAAAATTTGCACTTCGATATGACGTGCATTTTGTACAAATTTCTCAAGGTACAAACCCGCATCTTTAAAGTTGGCTTGGGCAAGATATGAAACCGTAGAATAAGCATCTTTCAACTCTTCTTCATTCCACACCAAACGCATACCAATACCGCCACCGCCTGCGGTACTTTTCAGCATCACAGGATAACCAATACGTTTAGCTTCCGTTAAGGCTTCGGCTTCATCTGCCAAAAGCTGACTGCCCGGAAGAAGTGGTACATTGGCTTGAATTGCAAGTTCACGTGCAATATGTTTTAAGCCAAATGATTTCATTTGTGCCGAATTTGGCCCTAAAAATACAATGCCTTGCGCTTCACACAGATCACAAAATTCTGCATTTTCAGACAAGAAGCCATAGCCGGGATGAATCGCTTCTGCACCTGTTTGCTTTGCAACTTCTAAAATTTTATCGACATTTAAATAGCTTTGGCTGGCAGGACTATCACCAATAAATACCGCTTCATCAGCTAAGGTCACATGCAAAGAATCACGATCTGCTTCTGAATACACTGCAACGGACTGAATGCCTAATTTTTTCAGTGTACGGATCACACGGCAAGCGATTGCACCACGGTTGGCAATGAGGACTTTATTGAACATGGTATTACTCCTCGCCTTCACGAATGATCAATTGAATTTTTGTTGGGTTATAGGCATTACATGGGTTATTCAGTTGTGGGCAGTTTGAGATCAATACGACCAAATCCATTTCGGCTTTAATCTCTACATATTTTCCCGGTGCAGAAATACCGTCATCAAATTTCAAATGTCCCTCAGCGGTCACAGGCACATTCATAAAGAAGTTAATATTTGGGCCGATATGGCGCACGTTTAAGCCATGTTTTTTTGCAATCGGATGTTGTGACAACGCAATCATGAAATTATTACGGCAACTGTGCATTGGAAATTTGTCATGTGCATAGCGAACAGTGTTGCTTTCACATGAACATGCACCGCCTAAGGTGTCATGACGGCCACAATTATCGTCATGGATGGTAGCAATTTTTTTGCCAAAGTTAGTGTATAGCGCCGTGCCTTTTTCTAAATAAATCTGTTGGTTAATCGCTAAAGTATCCGTCGCGCTATAACGCTCTTCAGGGTTTTGGCTAGAGATAAATAGCGTATCCACCGCTTGATTGCCTTCGAGGTCAACGATACGGAAATATTGCCCTTTTTTGACTTCGCACATCCAAGCTTCGCCGGCAGGACATACTTCGCTTAACACTGATTTTTCAAAATTTTGTGTTGGATTTACTAATGCAGTCATGATCATTCCCCTCAAGCCGTTAAAGCGTAATAGCGTTTATTATTTTGAAAAGCACGTTGATTTTGCGGGCAAGAATCACGGCAAACATCGGTGTCTGCCAAAGGCAACGCCTTAAATAAACTTAGTTGTACATCAGCAGGGTTATATTCTTCTGCTTGAGATAATCCATGTGGTGCACTAGATAAAAAGACCAAACAATCCATTTCAAAGCGCAGTTCAATGACTTGATTTGTATTGTCCGATGCAACATAACTTAAGTTGCCATTGTCATCAGGTTGAACTTTAGAGAATAAATTTAAGGTACTGCTGAGGTCAGTTGCAGATAAGCCAAACTTGGTCATTTCAAGCAATAAGCTATCTTTGCCATTACGGTACATATCATTACGGGCATCTTGGAAAGTTTTTGAACCAAATTGTTGTTCGATTTGTTGTGCGGTACTTGGTGCACAAAAAGCATCATTCCAAGCATGATCATCTTTCACAATCGAGATCATGGCACGGCCTAAATCCGATGCCAAAATATGACCCGTACTTAAATATGCCGTGTGCTGCCCTTTAAGACTATCTGGCATGTTGTAGCGTTCAAGCTTATCTTCACTATTTACACAGTACAGTGCCACATTGGCATTTTGCCCTAGCGATTTAAGCTGTAATACTGCCCCACGCTGAATACGCGCTGACCAGTGGTGTCCACCCGGTAAAAGTTCAGTCCATAGTGCTTTATCGTCATGATAATGTATTGTGCTCATTGCAGCCTCTGCCTAATTCTTAACTGTTTACCTCCCGGGCTTTTATCCCTCCGTGCAGCTTTGCTTTGAATTAAAACGAAGCCGTGAACTCTCGGTCGCGGTCATACATGAAGATGTATCGGAACCCTAGATCACTTTATGATGTATGTAGAAATGCAAAGGCTGTGCCAATTTAGTATTACCAATTTATATAAACGTAATACTGCTATTTATTAGACTTTTTTATAGTATTGAGCTATAGCATGACCAAATCGGGTGCAGCCCATGCACAAAATTGCTGCAAAAATTGCAAAAAAAAAAGCCCAAAATCATTTTTGGGCTTTATGTAATGCATAAAAATTATTTTACCAATATCTCATGGAACATATGACGTAGCCATTGATGGCTGGTTTTATGATGGCAAGACATATGCCAATATTGCTTCACGCCATAGGTTGGAAATGCAATCGGTGCGTCAAATATTTTTAAGTTGCCGCGCGAAAGCAATACTTCACTCAAGTAATACGGCACAGTAGCAATCGCATCAGTGTCTTGCACGACTAAGCCTACACCTAAATAACTAGGTAAACGCATCAAAATATCACGTTTTAAATCAAGGTTAAGCAGCTCATTTTCAATATGGTAGTGCCCCATCCCTGCATCAATATCAATGTGCGACTCTGATAAATATTGCTCAGTTGTAATGGTGTCACCCTTTAATCGTGGATGATCCTTAGCTGCAATCACCACATAATATTGCTCAAACAGTTTTTGCTGATAAAAGCCGCTTTCCAAATGCGGTAAAAAACCCAATGCTAAATCAATTTCACCATTCGCCATTTGATAACTGGTTTCAGTGGTAATCGGTCGTACATTTAGACGTATTTGTGGCGCGTGTTTTTTTAGATATTGGCTGATTTTAGGCAATAAAACCAAATGAGAAACATCGGTCATAGCTAGAGTAAATTGTTGATCTGAAATGGCTTGATCAAAATTAATCGTAAAATTATTAATGGCTTCGACTTTACTCAAGGCTTCGCTGACTAAAGGAAATAATTGACGCGATAACTCCGTAGGCACCATTTCATTGCCGATACGTAAAAATAAGGGGTCGTTATAATGCTGTCGTATTTTATTTAAAATATTACTGACTGTAGGCTGGCTCATTTGCAAGTGTTCAGCAGCTTGCGATACATTTTTGTACTTATAAACATGAAAAAAAATGCTAAGAAGTTTACAGTCCAATTCAAACACGAAAAATTTAGTCCCTAATTAAATATTGCAAGTTATGCTGTGCATCATCTGCTGAATTATACAAAAAGCCAATAACGAAATATTACTTTTATTGCAGATGAAACGCCAGTTTAGCCTGCTCAGTTGCAATCAGCTTTTCAACACTCCAATCAGTCAGCATAATAGACACAGCTCCAATTTGGATATCAACATGCTTCAAGGAAAAAAACTGGTTTGTTTTGATTTAGATGGCACACTTATCGACTCTGTTGGTGTGTGGAATCAGGTCGATGCAGATTTGATTCAACAGTTAACTGGACAAACCATCCAACTCGGTTTAATTCAACGTGAACGTGACATTCAGCTGCAATTATTTAAAAACACACCAGACCCTTACTTAATGTACTGTAACTATCTAAAAGATATTTATAAGATTGAACAATACACAGCAGATCAAATCAAACAGCAACGATATGCCATTTCACAGCATTTTTTAGAACATATCATCTTGCTTAAACCACATGCAGCGTTATTTGTTCAACAGCTCATTCAGCAAGGCATTCAGGTGGCAATTACCACCACGACCAGCTTGCAAAATATTTATCGATATCAAAAAAATATCAACATTTATCCAAAGCTGCATTTTGAAAATACTTTTGATCTGATCCTGACCCGTGAAAGTGTCAAAAATATTAAGCCGCATCCTGAAGTCTATTTACAGGCGATTGAACATTTTGCAGTAAAACCTGAAGAATGTTTAATTTTTGAAGATTCGCTCATTGGTGTAGAAGCCGCAAATGCCGCAGGCATTGAAGTCGTTGCCGTGTATGACGCATATTCAGAGCACGAAATTGAGCAAATCAAAAATAAAGCGGATTACTTTATCCATGATTTCTCTTCTGTCTTAAACTAATGACTAGTAATCAATCATTCGCTTTAGAGTTAAAAAAAGCAGCCCAATTTAGAGGCTGCTTTTGATATTTTTGCATCAATAGATAATTGATCTATTTTACTTTTTTATAAATGGATCCAGATCCGACTAAATTTCCAGTTTTTTCGTCAATTGCAAATTCAACAGCACCTGTCCCAGAGTTTAAAGCGAGTAAACCAGATTCAGCGACAGATGCAGGTACAGGATTTTTCTTTTCAGATTTACCACTTTGTTTATCTTTTAAAGTATTGGTAATGAAATAGTTTTCACCATTTTTACTAATAATCAACGCATTTTCAAGTTGCGGATCTACTGCGGTATTTTGCCATGTTCCAGCATAATCAGGCGCTGGACTTTGTTTACATGCAGTGAGGAGAACTGCGAACAACATCGCAAAAAAAATTGAATCTTTTTCAAAATACTGACCTTCTTTGTCAATGAATTTTGCATTATAGAAAGCCTTGAACAGAACTTAAGACCGTTCGTGTTGTGCAAAAGTTTCAAACCAAGTGCTGCTGTTTTTCTTTTGTCATGTTTTGAAACATTTGTAGTCTTTCATAAAAAATAAGCCCACTTGATCATGGGCTTATTTAAAAATTTTCAATCTTTAGATTTATACGATTTGACGCATTGAACCAGTTTCTTCAAAAGTGGCATGCCAAAATAAAGCCTCTTTTAAAATATGCGGCGTTTGACCACCACGCTCACATGCGCGTTCAAAGTAGCTCAACAATGCTGCGCGATAATCTGGATGCGCACAGATTTCAATGACTTTACGTGCACGCTCACGTGGTGAAAGACCACGTAAATCTGCCAAGCCCTGCTCTGTAACCACGATATCAACGTCATGGTCAGTATGGTCGGTATGACTCACCATTGGGACTACAGATGAAATCGCACCGCCTTTTGCAATCGACTTGGTTACGAAAATGGCAATGTGCGCATGACGAGTAAAGTCTCCAGAACCACCAATACCATTCATCATTTTGGTACCCGTCACATGGGTCGAATTTACGTTTCCGTAAATATCAAACTCAAGCGCCGTATTAATCGCGATAATGCCTAAACGTCGAATGATTTCAGGGTTATTGGATAGCTCTTGTGGACGTAACACAATTTTGTCTTTGTACTGATCAAAATTGTTCATCACGCGCTGTGCGCAAGGCTCAGACAACGTCATTGAACAGCCTGAAGCAAATTTCATTTTTCCAGAATCAATTAGCTGGAAAGTACAGTCTTGTAGTACTTCTGAATACATTTCCAAATCATGAAAATTCGAATGCTCAAAACCGGCAAATACAGCGTTGGCAATCGAACCCACACCTGACTGTAGCGGGCCTAAATTTTCAGGCAAACGCCCTGCTGCGACTTCACCTTCAAAGAAATCAATCAGATGCTGAGCAATCGCTAGGGTTTCAGCATCAGGTTCATCCATTTTAAACTGGGTATCTGGCAGATCATTCAACACAATAGCTGAAATCTTATCGGGGCTGACATTGATCCCAATCGTACCGATACGTTCACCGACCTGAGTCAGTGGAATTGGCCCACGGTTTGGTCGCGCTTTCGGCACATAAATATCATGTACACCTTCTAGCACTGGGTTAATCGTATTATCAATTTCAATAATCACATGATCTGCCATTTCAATGAAATTGGCTGAGTTACCACATGAACCTGTCGGAATAATTTGACCATCTTCGGTAATTGCAGTCGCTGCAATAACGGCCACATTAATGCGCGGTAAATTATGATGACGAATATTGTCAGCCATTTCAGACAAGTGTTGGTCAATATACATGACCTCGCCAGCGTTAATGGCTTTACGTAAACCAGGATCTGCCTGATACGGATAACGACGTTCTATTGCATGTGCCGCATTGAGACGACCATCGATACTATTTCCTAAACTAGCACCCGTTGCCAAAGTGATACGAAGAGGATGTGAAACTGCATGATCTGCAAGCGCCAAAGGAACCGTCTTTGCCTCACCTGCACCACCAAAACCACTTAAACCAACCACTGAACCATCTTGAATTAACTCAATCGCTTTTTCAGCAGACATCACTTTGTCGCGAAGGGAGAGTAAGCGAATGCGATCTAAACCATTCATAATTAAATCTCAAAAAATAAATATCTCAAAATAAACATCTTTTTTCGCCATCCCAGCGAACTGAGATAGCGTTTGTTATTGCTTATCTAAAAACGTACTTATCTAAAAGCTTACTTATATAAATTGAGGCAAATTAAATCAGTTCAACCGCAATTGCAGTTGCTTCACCGCCACCAATACACAGTGCTGCGACACCTTTTTTACCGCCAGTGCGTTTTAAGGCATGAATCAGCGTCACAATAATACGTGAACCTGATGAACCTAGTGGGTGACCAAGTGAGCAAGCACCACCATGAATGTTCACTTTTGCTTCATCTAAGTTAAATCCATCAATCGCCAGCATTGTAACCATAGCAAATGCTTCATTGACTTCCCACAGGTCAACCTCTTGTGCATCCCAACCCGCTTGTGCAAGCACTTTCTCAATAGCACCGACTGGAGCAATCGTGAACTCTGACGGATGCTGTGAATTTGTGGCATAAGCAACGACTTTTGCTAGTGGTTTTAAACCACGTGCTTGAGCCGTTTCTTCTGATGTAACCACCAAAGCAGATGCACCGTCAGAAATTGAGCTGGCATTGGCAGCTGTGATCGTGCCGTCTTTTTTGAATGCAGGACGCAGTGTTGGGATTTTTTCAGGCTTAGCACTTAATGGCTGTTCATCTGTGTCAACAACGACGTCACCTTTACGGCTTTTAACAGTAACGGGCACGATTTCATTTTTGAAGAAACCGCCTTGAATCGCGGCAACGGCTTTATTGAGTGAGTTGATGGCAAAAGCATCTTGCTGTTCACGGGTATAGCCTTTTTTATCTGCCATATCTTGTGCCAGAATACCCATCGATAAACCTGTCTCAGCATCTTCTAAGCCTTCTTGGAACATGTGATCTGTGGTTTTACCATGACCCATACGATAGCCTGAACGCGCTTTTTCAAGTAAATATGGCGCATTTGACATCGACTCCATACCACCAGCAACCACAATATTAGCAGAACCGGCTTTAATCGCATCAGCTGCTTGCATCACCGCCTTCATGCCTGAACCACAAATTTTATTAATCGTGGTGGCACCCGTTGTATCTGGTAAGCCTGCTTGACGCATCGCTTGGCGTGCAGGACCTTGTTTAAGACCAGCCGGTAATACACAGCCAAAAATAACTTCGTCAATATCTGTAGGTTCTAAACCTGCACGTGCAACAACAGCCTGAATCGCTGCAGCACCTAAGTCTGGGGCTGTACAAGATGAAAGTGAACCCTGAAAACCACCCATCGCTGTACGTACGCCATCTACAATAACAATCATTTCTTATTTCATCCTGTTTTAAATCTTTTAACCCCAAGGAACCATGACTGGTTCCTCAGATTTTCCATCTTAATGTTTTTCACAGTGGTTTCGATGAAACCTTAAGATTGAGCGGTGAAGTATTCTTCAGATAGCTGCATGATAAGTTCAGAACCTGCTTTAATGCGTTGAGCACGAGCAGCAAGGTCAGGTAGAACTTTCTCAACATAGAAATCTGCGAGTACCAGTTTGTTTTGGAAGAAGCTCTCTGGTTTTGCAGCCGCAGCTTTGCTAATACGCGCAAACATATACACAAAGCTGAGTAAACCAACAGCGTGCAGGTAATCGACTGCCACCGAACTGCTAAAGTCTGGGGTGGTCTTAGATTGTTCTACAATGAATTGCGTTAATGCTTCAACTTCGTCAGAAACTTGCAATGCTGCAGATTTAACTTTTGAATCAGCCATGGTTGCAGCAAAGTCACGAATTTCAGCAATGTATTCGGCAATAAATGCACCATTACATTTCGTGGTTTTGCGTCCAATTAAATCAATCGCTTGTACGCCATTTGTGCCTTCGTAAATCTGTGAAATACGTAAGTCACGAATGCATTGCTCCATACCCCATTCACGGATATAGCCATGACCACCAAAGCACATTTGCGCTTCTAAAGTAGCTTGTAGGGCTGTATCTGTTAGGTAGGCTTTTGCAATAGGTGTCAATAAAGCCACGCGGTCATTGGCTTTTTTCACTGCAGCTTCGTCAGTTGAATATTTTGTAATATCCAGTTGCTGGCCAACATACACAGCAAATGCACGAGATGCTTCGTTGTTGGCGCGTACATTCAACAACATACGACGTACATCACCATGTACTAAAATAGAGTCTGCTGGTTTTTCAGGAGATTTCACACCTGTCGCAGAACGACCTTGTAGACGATCAGTCGCATACTGTGCAGCATTTTGGTAAGCAAATTCTGCAGCGCCAATCCCTTGGATACCCATCGATAAACGTTCATAGTTCATCATGACAAACATCGCCGCAAGACCTTCGTTTTCTTTACCAACGATATAACCTTTGGCACCATCAAAGTTCATAACACACGTTGCAGAACCTTTAATACCCATCTTGTGTTCAATTGAACCCGCTGAAACAGCATTACGTTCACCGACTGAGCCATCGGCATTGACATGGAATTTTGGAACGATAAACAATGAAATACCACGTGAACCCGCAGGTGCATTTGGCGTTTTTGCTAACACAAGATGGATGATGTTTTCACACAGATCATGTTCACCACTGGTGATGAAAATTTTCGTGCCTGTAATATTAAATGAACCATCTTCATTCGGCTCTGCTTTGGTTTTAATGATCCCCAAATCAGTCCCTGAATGTGGTTCAGTTAAACACATAGTGCCTGACCATTCACCCGTATAAAATTTTGGAAGATAGGTTTCTTTTTGCTCTTGCGAAGCACGGTCATTAATCGCCATACCTGCACCCACAGTCAGTAGTGGATACAACATAAATGATGGATTGGTACTCCAAATCATTTCGTCAGCAAGTACTGTCAACATTTTCGGCATGTTTTGGCCGCCCCATTCTTCAGAAGCGCCTAAACCCACCCAGCCACCTTCAGCGAATTGTTTAAAAGCGTCTTTAAACCCTGTAGGCGTAGTAACAACACCATTACTAAACTGCGCACCACCTTCTTCATCTGCAGTACGGTTCAAGTCTAGAATAACGTTTTTAGAAAACTTAGCCATTTCTTCTAAAATGGTATTTGCAGTCGCCATATCAATATGAGCTAAGTTTTCATTTGACTGCCAGAACTCATCTGCATTGAATACATCATTTAAGATGAAGTCCATGTCCTTTAACGGCGCATTGTATATTGGCATTGTACTTTCCTTTTCTACAGGCTTTGTCAGCGTCTTTGACAAAGTACTTTTTTAAAGTTGCACGCTCCCGCACAAAATCATCAAATCAATTTTGTGTGGATTTTTTAAAGATCTGTTTTTTCAGATAGATATCTAAAAAGAATATAGATAATGTGTTTTTACCGACAAGTGAAAAATAACCACCTGATATTTTGAGCAGCATTATTTTATTACACTTAAATAAATTTATTGAGTTGACTAAATTTATAATTGGTAATTGATTAAAACCAAACATAATAGTACCCATAATCATGTTTAATTTAGGTTGTATTAATAACATAACAACCAAGACCGTTTTGTTAAATGCTGCTTTTGTTGTAAAAGCGAAAAGACAATAAATTAAAAAAAATAAAAATGGAATTTTATTTCAAAAAAATGACCTCAAGGGTTCAGTTTTATTGACATTAATTTTATGCTATGAATTCTATATGCTTTACGCACTCTACTAATGTGTTTATTTTTAAACCAATTTATGTAATATTTGAGACCATAGTGGAATGTAAGATTCACAAGATTTAGCTTAAGCTAGGCTTGTTCACCCTCAAGCTGTTTATGGAACAGGTATCATGAGTTCAGTACGCCAACAAAATTTTATCCTTCGCAAGGAAAAAATTTTAGCCATGGCAGAAACCCTGCTATTAGATAATAATCAAGACATCACCTTAAGTGAGTTAGCTTGTGAACTAGATATTGCCAAAGGCACGATTTATAAACATTTTAAAAGTAAAAACCAATTATATTTAGAACTGATTATCTTAAATGAAAAACGATTATTAGAAATTTCAAAAAAATATAATCATGATATTAAAACTTATGTTTCACAATATATGCTTTATAATATGTTGAATTCTAATAGAACTATATTATTACATGTCATTGAAGAACGCTTAACTAATAATGAACGTAAATTAAAAGAGTTATTTGAAGAGCTCTATCGTGTTCGTGAAGAACGTATTATTGAAATTAAGGATATGACCAGTGATTATTTAAAATCACTTGAAAGCGCAATGTCGATTCGTGATTATTTATCCTATATTTGGACGGTCACTTATGGTGCGTCCCTACTCCTCAATTCAACGCATTATCAAAAATCAATCGGTTCACGTGAACGTTTAATCAAGCTATATATTAATCAGGCGCTGATGACGCCAGATAAAATTTCAGCCGTATAAAATTGATTTATAAATAAAAAAATCCGAACAATTGTTCGGCTTTTTTTATACATTAGACAATATCTAAGTTATGCAATCACAGGTGGGAAACCATCTTCGGTTAAAGCGCTAATCAATTGCTCTGCACTAGCACTGGATTCAACCTCAACTAATTTAGTGGCTACATCAATAGTGACCGTTGCATTTTCATCTAAGTCTTTAATCGTTGCTGTCACGCTACGTGCGCAACCACCACATGTCATATTATCAATACGAAATTTCATGCTGTTCATCCTTCTTTTCTAATAACAACACTATAAACCTTGCCACGATTGTAAGGTCAAGCGGGTTTAAATCTTTGCTGTATGGCAGCACTCAGCCATGCCCGTTTCGATTTGATTTAAAATCGTACAATCGGCTTGATCATTACCGGCACAGCCATCGACGGACTGTTGCAAGATCTCAACCATGGCCTGTAAGTCTGCGATTTTTTGATTTAAGGTCTGGATATGTTTTAACGCCAATGATTTAACTTCAACACTTTGCCGACTTTGATTTTTCCAAAGTCCAAGTAAATCTTTCATTTGTTCAGAAGAAAAACCTAAATCACGCGCATGTCTCAAGAAACTCAAGGTTTTAATATCGGCTTCCGAGTAAATTCGATAGCCTGCATCGGTGCGCTGTGCATTATTTAACAGCCCAATCGATTCATAATAACGGATCATTTTTGCAGAAATGCCCGAAGCTTTTGCTGCTTGTCCAATATTCATCTCAAGACTCCTGAAAAACTGGCCCTTTAAATGCTTTTAAACGTAAGGCATTCGACACAACAAACACCGATGAAAGTGCCATTGCACCTGCTGCGAACATAGGTGAAAGCAATATGCCAAAGAATGGATATAACACACCTGCAGCGACAGGAATCAATGCTGCATTGTAAATAAATGCCCAAAATAGGTTTTGGCGAATATTATTCATCGTCGCTGTGCTCAGTGCGATTGCTGTCGGCACCATTTGTAAATTACCCGACATAAGCACAACGTCCGCGGCCTCTATCGCCACATCTGTCCCTGTACCAATCGCCATGCCCACATCTGCTTGCGCAAGTGCAGGCGCATCATTAATACCATCGCCAACAAAACATACAACACCATGTTCTTTTTGCAACTGTTGTACAGATTGCACTTTTTGATCTGGCATCACTTCAGCGATCACATGATCAATTTTCAACTGTCGTGCTATGGCAGAAGCAGTATGTCGGTTGTCGCCTGTAATCATGGCCACTTTCAGCCCTAAATCATGCAAAGCTTGAATGGCTGCGAAGGTTGTGGCTTTGATCGGGTCGGCTACAGCAACAATGGCAGCAAGCTGTTGATCGATCGATACATATAGCGGGGTTTTCCCTTCATTGCCCATGCGTTCTGCCAGTGCTGAAAAGATTTGTGTTTCTAAACCAAGTTTATGCATCAAATGATCTGCACCAATATAAATGCTTTGTCCTTCAACAACCGCCTGAATCCCAGCACCAGTCACGGAATCAAACTGTTCAACTTCTAAAAGTTGCACTTGCATCTCTTTCGCAGCTTGTACAATGGCATAGGCAATCGGATGTTCAGATTTCTGCTCTACAGAGGCCAATAACTGAAATACGCGATCTTTATCAAAAGCTTCAGTGACTTCAAAATCTGTCAGTTTCGGTTTACCTTCCGTCAATGTCCCTGTTTTATCGACTGCAACCACTTGAGTATTTTTGAGTTGTTGTAAGGCTTCACCTTTACGGAACAATACTCCAAGCTCTGCACCTCGCCCTGTACCGACCATGATAGATGTTGGCGTTGCCAAACCCATTGCACATGGACATGCGATGATCAGTACTGCTACAGCATTGACTAAGGCATAGGTTAAACTCGGTTCAGGTCCAACTACATACCAAACTAAAAAGGTGATCAACGCCAACGCCATTACCACCGGTACAAACCATAACGTGACTTTATCCACCAAAGCTTGAATCGGTAATTTTGAACCCTGAGCCTGTTCGACCATATGGATAATTTGTGCCAAAACAGAATCTTGACCTACCGCAGTGGCTTGTATTTTCAAGGCCCCATTTTGGTTAATCGTTCCACCGACAACTTGATCACCGGCTTTTTTCTCGACAGGAATTGGCTCGCCACTGATCATGGATTCATCAATATAACTGTTCCCAGACACTACAGCACCATCGACTGGGCAACGTTCACCAGGCCGTATTTCAATCAACATACCTGTTTCAACATCACTAATCGGCAAATCTATATAGCTACTAGATTGCTCAACACGTGCTGTTTTGGGTTGCATGCCGACTAAGTATTGAATAGCTTGCGAGGTTTTACCTTTGGCTTTCGCCTCCATAAAACGACCCAAAAGAATCAACGCCACAATTACTGCGGCTGCTTCAAAGTACACATGAACCGTACCTTGCGGTAATAATTGCGGAGCAAATGTTGCAACACAAGAAAAACTATAAGCAGATAAAGTCCCGACTGCGACCAAAGAATTCATATCTGGGGCAAGTCGCGCAAGTGCTGGTATGCCGTGCTGATAAAAGCGTCTTCCGGGTAGGATTAACACCAAAGTGGTTAATATAAACTGAATATACCAACTATTTTGTGTCCCTAAATTATGTGCAATAAAATGATGAAAAGCTGGAATCATATGTGATCCCATCTCCAAGATAAAAACAGGAACAGCGAGTACCAATGCGATGATTAAATCACGTTTGAGCAACCGAGCTTCATCGGCTTTTTTTTCTGCCATTGTCGGTTGTAGTTGTGTAGCAACGGTCGCACTGTATCCCGCTTTTTTAACTGCCGCGATCAATTCCTGTGTTTTTGAAACTGGCGCCTGAACAAAGGCTTTTTCACTGGCTAAATTTACCGTTGCTTTATTGACACCGTCTACAGCGTTTAAGGCTTTTTCAACCCGTGCCACACATGAAGCACAGGTCATTCCATCAATATTTAATTCAATATTGGGCTGTGCAATATGAAAACCTGCTTTTTCTACAGACTTCGCCAATGCAGAATTTTCAACAGATGCCAATGCCGTAATCGTGGCTTTTTCAGTTGCCAAATTCACTTTTGCATCGATGACTTCTGGAACTACCTTTAAGGCTTTTTCAACACGTGCAACACACGATGCGCAAGTCATTCCTTCAATTTCAAGTTCAATCTGCTTTTGTGCAACGCCAAAACCTGCCTTTTCAACGGCCTGAATTACAGCAGAATAATCCACATTTTTATCACTCTGAACATGTGCTGTTTCAGTGGCTAAATTCACTTGAGCATCAGTGATGCCATCGACTTTTTTTAAGGCTTTTTCAACCCGTGCCACACAAGAAGCACAGGTCATCCCTTCAATAGCAAGTGTGCCATCAAAAAGTTTGCGTTCTGTCGAATCTGTCATGGCAACATCCCAATCATATGTGCTTGTTTTAGGCTATAGCTTAAACTTTACCACAATGGGAAGGTCAAGTTTTTCTGACTCACAGCAAGGCTTTTCTTTAAGGTATAAAGAATTGCGAAGATTTAAAAACATAATCAATAATATTGAATAATGATTATTCAATTAGTTTATTTTTCTGATATTAAAACTACACCTTTCCTCATTATTCAGTAAGATAGAGATTCGTGACCACCAAACGAATTACTCTCTTTCGCATGTACAAACTGTCGAACATTTGCTTTAACTGCGCATATTTGTGTGCTTTTTTATTTTTATTTTTAATTTTAAGTTGGAGTCTAGATCATATTGATGTTTGGCTCACTCAAGTGGTTATCCCTGCTGTCACGATATGCATACTCTTAGGCTTCCTGTTTAAATATATCGCTCGAAAGTTAGGATATGAACCGCCTAAACGAAAAATTAAACAACAAAATGCCAAAAACGATGATCAAGACGCGGCTTAAGACAAGTATAAATAACAAAATCATCAATAAAAAAGCCCATTCAAATGAACGGGCTTTTTTTCATGTCAGACCTATTAGTCAGCACTAATATCTTCAAATAAAACTGACGAAAGATAACGTTCACCACCATCCGGTAAAATGACCACAATAGTTTTGCCTGCATTCTCAGGACGCGCAGCAAGTTTTGCCGCCGCAGCCATAGCAGCACCGCTAGAGATACCCACTAAAATACCGTCATGAGTAGCCGTTTTACGTGCCCATTCGATCGCTTCAGCACTTTCAATACCGATCACTTCATCAACAAGGTCTAGATCCAAGTTACCCGGAATAAAGTTAGCGCCAATCCCCTGAATTTTATGCGGCCCAGGAGTCAGTGTTTCGCCTTTTTTCGCTTGGGCAATAATCGGAGATTCAGCCGGTTCAACCGCAACAGAATAAAGTGGCTGATTTTTCACTTTTTCAAAATAGCTTGAAATGCCTGAAATCGTACCGCCTGTACCTACACCTGAAACTAAAATATCCACTTTACCACCGGTCGCTTCCCAAATTTCTGGGCCAGTGGTCAATTCATGAATTTTAGGGTTTGCAGGGTTTTCAAACTGTTGTGGTAAATAATACGTTTCAGGATGTTCGGCAACGAGGCGCTGTGCTTCTTCGACCGCACCTCTCATGCCTTTAGCAGGTTCAGTCAATACGAGATTTGCACCAAAAGACTTCAACACCTTACGGCGTTCGATACTCATACTTGCTGGCATGGTTAATGTAATTGCATAACCTTTCGCTGCTGCAACAAATGCTAAAGCAATCCCTGTATTACCACTTGTAGGTTCTACAATATGCATACCCGGTTTTAATAAGCCTTTTTCTTCTGCATCTGCAATGAGAGCTGCACCCACACGACATTTCACAGAAAAGGCAGGGTTACGGCTTTCAACTTTAGCCAAGACCGTTGCTTCTGACTGAATCGCACGATTAATACGAACCAAAGGTGTATTACCAATCGCTTCAGCGTTATTACTATATACTGCGATACCTAAATTACTCGTTGCTGGAAAAGCTGAATCTGTTGTCATGACTATTTATCCCTTGTGTATTTATTGAATACGATCTTTAGATCATACAATTATTTTCAAAGTGTGCATGATTTTTTAAGCTAATGTCTTATATTTATGTGCATTTTGTGAAAGCTTGCACTAAAATCAAGCAATAAATTTAACTGATTAACTAAATTTAAACTTATAAAAATTAATGATATTTGATTTCATAAAAAACCATAGAAATTGTCTTATTTATTCAATGTATTAAGCCGTGATATCCGTATACTTGAGCTGTTGTTAATCGTATGGACATATCCAATGAATACCGATCTGGAAATCACTACTATGCGTGATTCTGCCGAATTAGTCGTGGGCGTTTTAAAGTCGCTGGCAAATACGGATCGTCTACTAATTTTATGTCATCTAGCACAGCAAGAATTGAATGTGTCTCAGATTGAAGAAATCACTGATATTAAACAGCCAACCCTCTCACAACAACTGATGATGTTACGTAAAAGTGATGTTGTGACTACGCGTCGTGATGGTAAGCAAATTTATTATTCAATTAAAGATGCAAATTTAGTTCAAGTTCTCAATACTCTTTACCAATTGTATTGCAACCAATCTTATAAATAACATTCAGTTATCTTAAAATTTCAAGCCAGACATGCTGTTCTTGCACCACTAGACATGAATCATCGCAATGGGCAGCAATTCAATACCTCAATTTACCCTCCAGACTTCATCAAAATTTCAATATCTATATTTATATCGAATATCCAAAGCTTTAAATCAGCTCATACTTTTCATTAATTCATTTAAAATGATGGCTTCTTAGATATCCCCTTAAATTTCCTGCAATATTGTACGGTCAAAATTTATTGCACAAGACTTCTTAGCATTTTTTATGCATAATATATATGAAATTGTGATTTAGATAAGTTTATGTCAGATTTAAAACCTCATTTCTTACAGAAATTTCCTGCTTGGCAGTGGTTGCAGCACTACAGCACTGTGAAATTTAAATCTGATGTACTTGCTTCGCTAATCGTGATTGCCATGTTAGTCCCTCAAGGTATGGCGTATTCCATGCTGGCAGGTTTACCCCCAATCATGGGTTTATATGCCAGTATTTTACCTATGATTGTCTACGCCCTCATTGGTGGAAGTTCAACCTTATCTATAGGCCCTGTGGCAATCATTTCGATGATGACCTTCGCCACGCTCAATCCGCTATTTGAAGTTGGTTCGCCTGTTTATATTGAAGCCGCTACACTTTTGGCCTTAATGGTCGGGCTGATTTCTCTGCTGCTAGGTGTACTCCGTTTCGGTTTTTTAATTCAGTTGATCAGTCATCCTGTCATTAAAAGCTTTATTATTGCTTCGGCACTGCTCATTGCACTGGGTCAGTTTAAGTTTCTCGTCGATGTCCCGCTAAAAGCCAACAACATCCCTGAGTTTGTTTTAAGTTTGTGGGAATATCTGAGTTTGACTCACTTTGCTTCATTCATCTTTGGTGTGCTGGCCATACTGTTTTTAATCTATGTGCCGAAAATATTGGCCACTCAATCAATTCAATCTAGATTCGGCTCTACAGCCTTTCTAAGTAAAGCACTGCCACTGATATTAGTGGTGATCTCGATTGCATCGGTCATGTTATTTGACCTGCAAAATGTCGGTATTAAAACCGTCGGTGAAATTCCTTCAGGTTTTCCACCCTTAAGCTTTCCACATTGGAACTGGGAACTGGTACAAACCTTACTGCCCGGTGCAACAATGATTGCAATGATTAGTTTTGTTGAGTCACTGTCTATCGCCCAAGCTACTGCCTTACAACAACGAAGCCAACTTAATAGTAACCAAGAGTTGATCGCTCTAGGTTTAGCCAATCTAAGCGCTGGGGTTAGCTCCGCCTTTCCAGTGACGGGTAGCTTATCTCGTACAGTGGTTAATGCAGATGCAGGTGCAAAAACCCCGATGGCAGGTGTGTTGTCGTCATTGCTGATAATCGTTGTCAGTCTCTACTTCACTGGTTGTTTCCAAGACTTACCTTTAGTCATCTTGGCGGCCACAATTATTGTTTCCATTTGGAAATTAGTCGACTTTAAACCTTTTGTGGATACATGGCGTTATTCAAAAGCTGACGGGATTGCGATGTGGGTGACCTTTTTCGGTGTGGTGTGTATCGATATTTCTACAGGTCTCATTATTGGCATCATTTCTACCTTTATTCTGTTGTTATGGCGCATCAGTCGTCCACATATTGCGGTGATCGGTTTAGTCGAGGGCACACAGCACTTCCGCAATGTACAGCGCCATCATGTCTATACCGCACCACATATTCTCTCGCTCCGTATAGATGAAAATATCTCGTTTTTAAATGCCAATACGCTTAAAGGTTTCCTGATCAATGAAGTCAGTGAAAATATTGATCTAGAGCATGTTGTTATCAACTGCTCAAGCGTCAGTTCAATTGACCTCAGTGCCTTAGAAATGTTGGAAGAGTTAAATGCTGAATTATCAAAATTAGATATTCGACTGCATTTTTCCGAGGTCAAAGGCCCTGTCATGGACAAATTGCAGCACTCAAAATTACTCACGCATTTGAGTGGTCAAATTTTTCTCACCCACTATCAAGCCGTTACTGAGCTTGCGACAGCCAGTTCTGAGTACCAAATTTAAAGGCCTATTAGCTCACTGTTTAATCAATGCGAATTTGATAAACAGTGAGTTTTGAAGGGTTTACATTTTAATACACAAAAATAGATTATAAAAAACAAAGTTTTATTTTTAAATTAAATTATTTTTTAAGCATTCCACATTTTCGTATAAAATACAGGGCTAATTTTCATCATTTTGTCATTGTAATTCTGACAAGGCTCTCCTATGTTTTCAGCATTTACACGCTTGAGTTTAGTAACCCGAATTATTATCGCCATTATTTTAGGTGTATTGGTTGCTGTCGTCGCTCCGGGCGTTGCACCCTATTTAAGTTTGCTTGGTGATTTATTCATTAAGGCATTGAAATCCGTAGCACCGATACTGGTCTTTGTACTTGTACTGTCATCCATTGCAAATTTCAAAGTGGGCAGCAGTAATTCTTACATTAAACCGATTATGTTGATGTACGCTATTGGTATGTTCCTTGCTGCTTTAAGTTCAGTAGTAGCAAGCCTTTTATTCCCAAGTACATTAATTCTTGATGTTGCTGCAGAAAACCTTGTGCCGCCAGGCAGTCTTGCTGAAATATTGAAAAACTTATTATTAAGTTTTGTCGCAAACCCTGTTACAGCAATTTCTGAAGCAAATTTCATTGGTATTTTGGCTTGGGCTGTTGCCTTAGGTATTGCATTTCGTCATGCATCAGAGAACACCAAAGTCTTTTTATCTGACGCTGCTGATGCAGTGAATAAAGTAATCCGTTTAGTGATTAACTTTGCACCTGTCGGTATCTTCGGTTTGGTTGCTGTTACATTTGCCGACTCAGGTCTAAAAACGCTTGTTAGTTATGCGCACTTACTTGCTGTATTACTCGGTACCATGTTTTTTGTAGCTTTGGTCATTAACCCACTAATGGTGGCATTTATGACTCGCTCAAACCCGTTCCCATTGGTTTTCCAATGCCTACGCGAAAGTGGTATCACTGCATTCTTTACACGTAGTTCAGCTGCAAACATTCCTGTAAACCTTGACCTTGCAAAGCGTCTTGGTGTCCCCGAATCAACTGCAAGTGTAGCAATTCCTTTAGGTGCAACTGTCAATATGGCAGGTGCATCAGTCACAATTACAGTCCTCACTCTAGCAGCAGTTCATACTTTGGGCATTTCTGTTGATTTCAGCACCATGTTGATTTTATCAGTCGTTGCTACCGTTTCTGCATGTGGTGCTTCAGGTGTTGCTGGTGGTTCATTGCTACTTATTCCAGTGGCTTGTGGCCTGTTTGGTATTTCAAGCGATATCGCGATGCAAGTTGTTGCCATTGGTATGGTCATTAGTGTACTTCAAGATTCAACTGAAACAGCTTTAAACTCTTCGACTGACGTATTATTTACAGCTGCAGTAGACCGTGGTTTAAGATAATATCCTGATATTGGATACTTTTTAAGGCGAGGCCATGCCTTTTCAAACTTTACCGCTTTGGATACAACTGGGTGCTTTTTTTCTCGCAGTGAATGCAGGAATGATTAATGTACTCGGGCTGGTGACGATCTTGCACCAGTCGGTATCTCACATGACGGGTAATGTCAGTATGTTAGCCATGGCCTTCATTGCATGGCAGCCAGCTACGATTATTTATTTGATTTTAGTCTTGCTCTGTTATGTGATTGGCTCATTTTATAGTGGGCTTATTCTTGGAAATAGTCACTTTAGCTTAACCCGACGTTATGGCGTCCCATTAAGCTTGGTGGCTTTTTTTATTGTCCTGTGTTGGCTGCTATTACCCTATTTTCCACGTTATGCTTTGCTTTGGGCATGCGTGGCGATGGGTGTACAAAATGCAATGGTCAGCCACTATAAAGGCACCATTATTCGTACCACACACCTCTCTGGTGTTTTGACGGACTTAGGTTTGGCTTTGGGTTATAAAGCTCGTGGACTTTCGGTTGAGTCTAAACGTGTGGTCTTACATTTATTAATTTTAGCGGGATTTATCGTCGGTGGCATACTTGCCAGTTGGCTTTATCCTTATTTAAAATTAAACGCATTCCTGATTCCTGCCGCACTCAGTTTAGTCATGAGCGCAGTATATTGGATCATCTATTTTCATTATCGACATATACACGATTAGTTGGAACGTACTATGGTTAAAAATGCATTACAGGCGCAACTGCTTAAAGCAGGTCTGGTCGATAATAAAAAGGCAAAAAAATTGTCTAAACAAGCCGTACATGAAAAACGTACCGGTGAAAGTAAAGATGCTGAAATCAAGGCGAAAATTGAGCAAGATCAGCAGCAAAAAATCGCAAAAGATCATGCTTTAGAGCAAGATCGTAAAGCAGTGTTGCAAGAAAAAGAATTAAAAGCTGCCATCATGCAAATGATTAATCAGCATAAAATTCGTGATACCGATGGCGAATCGACCTATCAATTTATCGATGATGCCAAGATCAAAAAGCTTTATATCAATCAGCAAATTTATAATGCCTTGGTTGCTGGCAGTCTTGTTATTGCACGGGAAAATAGCAACTATGCTTTTTTACCAAAAGAATTAGCCGACCGTATTAATGCGAAAATGGAAGGCTTTATTATTGTGAATAATTCTGAAGTGAATGAACAAACCACGGATGAAGAAGATCCGTATGCAGCTTATGTAATTCCTGATGATTTAATGTGGTAAGCACTTCAAATCGCCAATGAAGCTCCCGATTCGGGGGCTTTTTTTTATCAACATTAATCTTTTTCAGTCCATAAATATCGGTTATACCTTCAAAAAATCATTCCTTAGCACCCAATAAGTAACATTATGGACTATACATGTCGTAACTCCGTAAATTTTACGAGTATAAAATTGCTTATATAATCACCACAATTACAATAGTTTGATCATTAACCCTTTCATTTACTTCAATAAGAGTAGGATAATTTTGGAAAAATTTCAGTTCATTAAAAATATTCAAGATTGGTCAGATCAATACCCTTGGTTAGAAATGCTGACATCGCTCAGTTTCATTATTATTTTTGCCATCATTGCAAATTTTATCGCCAAGCAAATTGTGGTACGTGGTATTCGTAAGCTCGTGTCTAAAATGGCCTTTAGCCACAGTCAAATTTTGTCAGAACATAGTGTGATTAAACGCTTTGCCAACATTGTTCCAGCAATTGTAATCTTAAATGGCATAACCACAGTCCCACATTTATCTGTGAAGTTTATCTCAATCGTTCAAATGGCTTGTCAGGCCTTTATCTTCCTGACCATTGCTTTAGCCATTTCTGAATTACTAAATATTTTTAATCTGATTTATCAACGTAATCCAAAATCTAGAAACAAACCAATTAAAGGCTATTTGCAGTTGGTCAAATTGATCATCTTTTTGGTTTGTGGCCTAATGATCTTAGGTACTTTTCTGAAAAAAGATGTATTTACATTACTCGCAGGCTTCGGTGCTATGGCGGCTGTACTGATGTTGGTCTTCCAAAATACCATTTTGTCACTGGTGGCTTCGGTACAAATTTCTTCTTATGACATGGTGCGAATTGGTGACTGGATTGAAATGCCCTCGCTCAATGCGGATGGCGATGTCATTGATATGTCATTACATACCATTACTGTACAGAACTTTGATAAGACCTTTACCACGATTCCAACCAATAAACTGGTGACAGACACCTTTAAAAACTGGCGTGGTATGGCACAGTCCGGTGTACGCCGCATCAAACGCTCACTTTATATCGATCAAAGCTCTATTCATTTCATGACTCAGGATGAGCAAAATAAACTCAAAGAATTTTTATTATTAGATCAATATCTTGATCATAAGCATGAAGAGCTTGCTCAGTTTAATCAGCAACTTTCCAATCAGTCGCAATATAATCAGCGCCGTTTAACCAATCTTGGGACCTTTCGTGCCTATGTAGAATTTTATTTACAACAGCATTCAGGCATTGCCCAACACCAAACGATTTTGGTGCGTCAGTTACAACCCACGAGTGAAGGCATTCCTTTAGAGATTTATGCTTTTAGTAAAACTATTGCATGGAAAGATTATGAAGCGATTCAATCGGATATCTTTGACCATCTGATCGCAATCACACCTGAGTTTGGACTTAAAATCTATCAAGCCCCTTCTAGTGCCGATTTTAAAGCCCTCGTTCAACCAAATGTTGATAAAAGCTAAGACTTAATTGCGCATCTCCCCATGTATATTTGAAGAAGAAATTCTTTAGGTTAAAGAATTCACAATGTCGATTGAATATATATTGGGAGCGTTTTCTTTAAAAGCTATTCGACATCTGCTAGTGCTTGTTTATCGCGCAATGCAAGGATTTAGAGCAGGCTAGATAAATGCGCTGATCGTATAATTTCCTAAAAATATAATGCATCTGAAACAACTAAAAATAATTAACTGATGTTACGCACATAACAGTAATTTCACATTTTAAAAATGATTTTTAATTCTATTCGACGGAGTCTTACATCTAGGGGGTGAATAAAGGGATTAGCCTTCGGCTGGAGGTACTTTTGTTTTGGCAAAAGCACCCAAAACCATTGTCATCCGCAAAACTCGTTCACTAGCGTCAAATTATTCAAAGTATCGCAAAAACATTTTTGATTAGAAGAAGTGCTGTCTCAAACACTTGCGGATGACGTTACCGCGTATCATACTTTTATTTAAATCAAATTACGCTTCTGGTGTTACTGCGTAACATCAGTAATTAAAAAAACCCAAACAAATACTATACAAATGTAGACAATTTTAGATACTATTTGTTAACAGTTGCATAAAAACGCTTCTAAAATAGGAGCTTGGTCATGGAAGGCCCCAAGAAACCTTCTCAGAAATCAGTTAAAAACGAATCACAATTACTCATAGAATCGATTAATCGCACTTCTGCCAAACATACGCTCATACAGGCAGAAGCATGTGACTTAGAGAATCGTGTCCGTATTGAGCGTGCTTTATCCGACCCGATTGCACGTATCCCTGCACAGTTTAAAAATGCTTATTACAAATTTTTGTACTACAACCAAAAAGACTATTTAAAGCAGGTCAACTATTTCGCTCAATTGGCATTTTTAATCTATTTTTGGGCAGATCGCTATGTGCTGCCAGACGTAGAAATGCTTTCAGGTGTGATTCGTATCATTGCTATTATTGGTGCATTTAGCCTGAACTATGTTCTGTTTAAATATATCAAACAGATTAAATTGCTGGATTTGATTTTGCCACTCGCCACTTGCATTTCAGCAATTCTCTGGTTTGAGATATTACTTCAGTCGAAAAATGAACTGGTTCATAGCTATCAATATGCCGCCATTATTTTGATTGTATTGGGTAATTTAAATATTCATGTGCATTTTCGCCCTTCGATCATGACCTCTGCCATGATCTCGGCAGCGATACTTTTTGGCGCATGGCGCATTAATGATTTTGGTGATTTTACGATTTTTTTATTGGTGTATATTCCTGTGCTGCTATTCAGTATGTATATCTGCTGGAACTCAACGCTGAACTCTCGTAAAACGTTTCTAAGAGCGCTGCTAGATGACTGGAACTTTCATACCCTGCGCAAAATTGCCCATACGGATGAATTAACCCAGTTAAGTAATCGTCGCCAATTTGTACATGCCGCCAATAAAAAAATCCAAGAAACCCCGATGACGGTCTGCACCAGTCTATTGATTTTTGATGTCGATCATTTTAAAGCGATTAATGATCAATACGGACATGATGTCGGCGATCAAGTGCTATGCCAAATTGCTGAAATTGCACGTAAAGAAATGCGGTTTTACGATATGTTGGCACGTTTTGGAGGTGAAGAATTTATTGTACTTTTACCTTTTACTGTCCCAGAAGATGCATTAAAAATTGCTGAACGGTTAAGACATAAAATGGAACAATATCAATTTCATATGGATGGTCAATTGGTGAAATTTTCGATCTCCATTGGTGTTTCCAAAATTGACCCTAACCACGCCAAACTTGATCAGTTAATTAAACAAGCCGATATTGCTTTATATGAAGCAAAACGCCAAGGTCGTAATCGGGTTGTGCATTTTAATTTTATGAATTTTTGCAGCCAAGCTTTTTAAGTAAATAAACAAATCAAAATGGAGAAAAACCAGCGAATCCATTACACTCAGAGCTGAAGAAAGAAAGATTAATTACAGTAAAATTCTCAGGTTATCTGCATGCTTAAATGGTTTGAAAATTTAGTTGACGCTTATCCTGAACAGGACTTGAATAAACCATTGCCGACAAAATTTTTCCCCTTTGTATGGCAAGCTGCAACGGGTGTAAAAAAATACCTCTTGTTATTGGTACTCTGTACAGCTGGTGTAGCGAGTTTTGAAGCACTGCTTTATGCCAAAATTGGTGAATTAGTCAATTGGATCAGTAAGTCTCAACCTGAAACCTTTTTACAGCAGCACCAGACCAATCTGACCATTTTAAGCTTTATTTTATTGGCAAATATCTTCTTTTCTTGCCTTCAAACTATTATTAAACATCAGATTTTATACAGTACCTTTCCAATGCGCCTACGTTGGAGATTTCATAACTTATTACTGAAACAAAGTTTAGATTTCTTCCACAACGACTTTGCAGGTCGTTTATCTGCCAAAGTCATGCAAACTTCACTGGCTGTACGTGAGTTTTGGATTATTCTTGGGGATATGTTGGCCTATGTCTTCATTTACCTGATTTCGATCACCGTCATTTTAGGTGCTATATCGCCACTGTTGATTGTTCCGTTATTACTTTGGCTGGCTTTATTTATTGGTTCTGCATGCTATTTCATCCCAAAATTGAGCAAAATTTCAAATGAACAAGCCAATGCACGCGCAGTAATGACTGGTCGTGTCACCGATGCCTACACCAATATTCAAACGGTGAAATTGTTTGCCCATGCAGGCCGTGAAAGCCAATATGCCAAAGCCTCAATGAAAGAATTTATGGTGACGGTGTATAAGCAAATGCGACTTGCTGCAAAATACAACATCGCGACGAATTTGCTGATCATTGTTTTATATGGTGGCGTACTTGGAACAGCCGTTTGGCTCTGGATGGATGGTCAAGCTGAGCTTGGGGTCATTGCAGCAGCGACCGCCATGATTTTAAAACTCAGTAGTATTTCCGAGTTTATGATGTGGCAAACATCTGCCCTATTTGAAAATGTCGGGACCATTCAAGATGGGATGAAAACCATGGGCCGCCCAATTCATATTCAAGACAAAGCTGATGCAACCGACTTAAAAGTACCGCAAGGCGAAATTAAATTTGAGGACGTCAGTTTTGCTTATAATGATAAAAATGTCATCGATCAATTTAATTTAACCATTCGACCAGGTGAAAAAATCGGTATTGTCGGGCGTTCGGGTGCCGGAAAATCAACATTAATTCAACTTTTACTCCACTTTTACGATATCAACCATGGTCGTATTTCGATTGATGGCCAAAATATAGAAGATATTACTCAAGATAGCTTAAGAAAAAATATTGCTTTGGTGACCCAAGACACCTCGTTATTGCATCGTACAGTTGAAGAAAATATTAAATATGGTCGCCCGAATGCAACCGATGAAGAAATGTATGATGCAGTGCGTAAAGCGAAAGCTGACGAATTCATTCCTCAATTGATCGATTTACGTGGCCAACGTGGCTATGACGCATTTGTCGGTGAACGTGGCGTAAAATTATCAGGTGGTCAGCGTCAACGTATTGCGATTGCTCGGGTATTTTTAAAAGACGCACCGATTTTAATTTTAGATGAAGCCACAAGTGCGCTCGATTCAGAAGTCGAAGCCGCGATTCAATCGAGTTTAGATGATTTGATGCAAGGCAAAACTGTGATTGCCATTGCGCATCGACTTTCAACCATTGCGCAAATGGATCGCTTGATTGTCTTGGATCAAGGACGTATTGCTGAGCAAGGCACCCACGAAGAGCTTGTTGCTTTGAATGGTATTTATGCACACTTGTGGCAGCGTCAAACCGGTGGATTTTTAATAGAACAACATAAAGTAGAATCAAAGGAAGATGAAAATGCTGTATCTGGAAGACCTTAAAGTTGGTGATCACTTTAGCAGTCGTGAATATGAAATGACTGTTGAAGAAATCAAGCAATTTGCCAACGCTTTTGATCCTCAGGAATTTCATACAGATGAAGTCAAAGCCCAACAGCACCCGATCTTTCAAGGGCTAGCGGCAAGTGGTTGGCATACTGCTGCTGTAACAATGCGCTTATGGACTGAATGTTTCCCTGTGGCTTATGGCTTAATTGGCTCAGAGTCAAGTCTGCGTTGGCCGCGCCCAACACGTCCGGGGGATAAAATTCGTGTAGAAGTTGAAATATTTGCAATTACTCCGTCGAAAAGTAAGACAGACCGCGGCATTGTGACCTATGTTACGCAAGCGCTCAATCAGCACAATGACGTTCTTTATATGTCTACGACCAAAATTGTGGTCTTTTCCAAAGATTTTAAACCGAATTAATCCTTAACGGCCTACTTTACAACGCTAAGGTAGGCCGCTATAAATAGTTGAGCCTAGTCAGTTTGTCCAACAATTTTTGTGGGATATAACACGGAATCATGCCAATATAACCTTGAACAGAAGAAAAACCCGCATTGCAACGGAACGCTATGAAAACAATTAATTCCCGTCAGGATCAGGGTATTCCCGGAGTGTATGGATTGCTCCTTTTAGATGTGGTCTCTCGATGGGGCTACACTGCAGAGACATTATTTAGTCCCTTCGGATTAAACAGCGAACAATTGGCTGAACCAGATTTCCGTATTCCAACACCCATCGCCAATCAATTGGTAGAGCACGCACTACGTTTAACTGGTGAGCCAACATTAGGTTTTCATTTAGGCAACCAAATGCGCATCTCGATTCATGGTTTTATTGGCTATGCCATCATGACGGCGAAGGACATAACCGATGCCTTAGTCTTGGCAAACCGTTTTATTCAGCTACGCATGCCCTTTTTACAGCTTTTTTTCTCGACTTTTGGAACCAAAGCTACTGTTCAATTACAAACCGACGTTACGATTGAGCCTTTACGTACTGAGATTTCAATTGCCTTAATTTTTGGCATGATCAGCATGGGCAAAGCAATTACCGGTGTGGATTATTCTGCTGGTGAAATTGATTTTGATTTTCCTCAACCTGAAGGTTTTGAGCGGTTTATTGCAAAATATCCACGCCACCAATTTAGATTTGATCAGCCACATCTCTTACTTAGTTTTGATAAGCAATATTTAACCAATAAATTGGTCCATGCAGACCCGATTGCCAGTCAAATCGCGATTAATCAATGTGAAGCTGAACTCTCAGCTTTGGGCGAACGTCACCGTATTGCCATGCGCGTTCGTGATATTTTAACCAACTCCGAACAGCACTATTTAAGTATCGAAAGTGTTGCTGAACGGCTACACATGTCCGATCGAACTCTTAAACGCCAACTTGCTGCCGAAGGGACTTCATTTTCAACATTGGTTGACGAAGTTCGCTACCGTCATGCTACTTCGCTCCTGTCACGAACTGATTTTACCTTAGAGCAAATTGCTGATGAATTGGGCTATAGCGATGTCGCCAATTTTAGCCGTGCTTTTAAGCGTTGGAGTGGTCGTAGCCCAAGCAATTGGCGTAAAGATCCGTACTTATAAGTCTTTTGTTTTACGTAAAAAGCATGTATAACTCATGCCAAAAATGAATTTAATGGATTTAAGGAGTTATCAATGAATCATCCTTCAGATTTAAAGTACGCAAGTACACATGAATGGGTGCGAATTGAAGGTGACCTTGTTGTTACAGGCATTTCTGATCATGCACAAGACGCATTGGGTGATTTAGTTTATGTTGAAGCACCAGATGTGGGTCAACATATCACAGCTGGCGAACAAGCGGGTGTGGTTGAGTCGGTAAAAACTGCTTCTGATATTCATGCTCCAGTTTCTGGTGTGGTTGTTGAAGTCAATCCGGACCTTGAAGATGATCCTGATTTTGTAAATGATGCACCTTATAGCAAAGGTTGGATTTATAAAATTAAACCAGACAATATGGCTGATGTAGATGCTTTGTTGACAAGCGAGCAATACGAAGCTGGTCTGTAAATATTTCTAATATCAAAAAAATCAGCCCTCAGGCTGATTTTTTTATTTCAATATGATAGCTGAATTGGCTTATATACCATTTGCATAAATATCCAGCTTATATTTCTTCCGAAGCTTCGGTACTTTCAGGTTCTTCTTTCTTTTCTTCAACCATACTAAAAGATTGTGCAGCCGCTGAAGTACCATTTGCACGTGAACTTTTAAGTTTAATTTGCAAACGTAGTTCATTGGTTGAATCAGCATTTCTTAAAGCTTCTTCATAAGAAATAGCGCCGTCATTATATAAATCAAATAAAGCTTGGTCGAAAGTTTGCATCCCAAGTTCACGAGATTTTGCCATAATCGCTTTTAGTTCATGAAACTCACCTTTCAAAATCACATCTGAAATAAGCGGCGTATTTAACATGATTTCAACGGCTGCACGGCGTCCTTTACCATCTTCAGTCCGGATTAATCGTTGCGAAACAATCGCTTTCATATTGCTCGATAAATCCATAAGCAATTGATTTCTTCGCTCTTCTGGGAAGAAGTTAATGATTCGATCTAGAGTCTGATTGGCGTTATTTGAATGTAGCGTGCCTAAACATAAATGCCCTGTTTCAGCAAAGGCAATCGCATGTTCCATGGTTTCGGTGTCACGAATTTCACCGATTAAAATCACATCTGGCGCTTGTCTTAGAGTGTTTTTTAAAGCGTTATGCCACGAATGACTGTCTACACCGACTTCACGATGCGTAATCATTGATTTTTTATGCTTATGCACATATTCCACTGGGTCTTCAACAGTGATGATATGCCCTGCGCTGTTTTCATTTCGATAATCAATCAGCGCCGCTAAAGAGGTTGATTTTCCTGAACCTGTACCTCCAACCACTAAAACTAAACCACGTTTTTCCATAATCACGTGCTTAAGCGAAGCCGGTAATTTAAGCTTTTCAAAATTTGGAATTTCTGCCGTAATGGTACGAATGACCATACCCACATGTAACTGTTGCTGAAATACATTGACACGAAAACGCGAAACGTTTGGCACACTAATCGCAAAGTTACATTCTAGTTCTGTTTCAAACTCTTTGCGCTGCTTCTCATTCATCAAACTATAGGCGAAAAGCTTTGTTTTCTCAGCATCAAGCGCTTGCTGCCCAAAGGGTTTCATCATGCCTTGATGTTTAATACTTGGTGGAAAATCTGCCGTAATAAATAAATCAGAACCACCATATTCAACCACTTTGGTTAACATGTGGAACATAAAACGGCGTGCTTCTTCCAACAATTCAGCAGTGTACATCAACTTCCCCAATATAAAATTTCAAACACCCAAGCACAGATTGTCATTATTTCTGGCGCTGTATTGAGCTTAAACATTATTGTGCATAAAAAATTTGATTCACTCAAACATAAAACACTGAATTATCAGTATATATTTTAAAATATAGGCCATATTTCAATTTTTATATTGAAGTAAGCAACAAAGGATTTTTCAAAATAAAAGCCTTAGAACAATCAATGTTCTAAGGCTTTGGGGTAAATCAATTCAGACTGAGTATGCTCTGGATTGTTAAGCACTACGTTTAATTTGTGATGCACGAAGTTCATTCGTAACCTGTTGAATCAAAGCAATGGTCTTATCCCAACCTAAGCATCCATCTGTTATAGATTGACCATAAGTCATGTCACAACTAATTTTTTGATTACCATCCACTAAATGACTTTCCAACATCACGCCACGCACTTGGGTATGCTCACGCTCCGCTACAATAGTGCGTAATACTTCAGGTTGCTTCATTGGGTCTTTATGGCTATTACCATGACTACAATCGATCACTAAAGCCGGTAAATCGCCTTTTACTTTACTACGAATTTTGTCTATTTCAGCCAAACTATAATTTGGACCTGTATTGGAGCCACGTAAAATCAAATGTGCTTGTGGGTTGCCAACAGATTCTAAAATACACGGTAAGCCGGCTTGACTCATACCTAAGAACTGGTGTGGATGGGACGCAGATTGAATGGCATCTAGAGCAATTTGGATTGAGCCATCTGTTCCGTTTTTGAAACCAATACTGTATGGCATATGACTCGAGATTTCACGATGAATTTGTGATTCGCTGGTACGCGCACCGATTGCACCCCAAGCCAAAAGGTCATCAAAATAACCCGTCGCCATTGGGCTTAAAATTTCAGAGGCGATCGGTAAACCCATTTCAATAATTTGTAAGTACAGCTCACGTGATTTTTCTAAGCCCAACTGCATATTAGATGAACCATCTAAACTTGGGTCATACATATAGCCTTTCCAGCCCACTGTAGTTCGTGGTTTCTCAATGTATGCGCGCATCACAAGAAAAATTTGATCTGAAACTTGTGTCTGTAATTGTTTTAATTTTTCGGCATATTCCAAAGCAGCAATTGGATCATGAATTGAACATGGGCCTGTAATAATCATTAGACGCGGATCTTGACCCGTCAAAATATTTTGAATCGTTACACGATGTGCAGCAATTTGTTCCGCTGATTGAGCAGATAAAGGTAATTGTTGTTTCAGTTGATGAGGCAAGCTCAAAAGTATTTCTTTCGACTGCGTAGATTTCTGTTGAATTTCTGAATTTTGAGTTTGTTGTAAAGCTGTATTTAGCGCATTCATTGGTTTTATTCCTTTGGACTGTGTACACAAACAGTCCGATCTTTTATCTGAGCGTTATGGGACTTTGGGACTTCAAGGCTTTAGACATAGACTGACTAAAGTAAAACCAATAACCGTTGCTAAAATATGAATTTTTTACTGTAAACATGAGATTTCTCCAAAAATATTATAAAAATCAAGACATAAAAAAACCTGATCAGGGTTGCCGATCAGGTATAAACTTGGTGGGCAACCTTTTTCATGCCCGAACGCGTTCAGGCAATTATCTAAACTGCCAAAAGTAATAATATGCGTTTGAGATTAAAGGTTGCTTTAACATCTTGATTTCATCAAAAAGTATCTGTCTGAAAATTAAAATACGCTGTATTCAGCAGTTTGACAATAGTTTTTTGCTATTTTGTTGTATTAAATAACTCTACTTTCAATTATTGCGACCTACTTTTAAAATTTGATGTATTGATTAATAAATAAACATTTATTAGACTGCACAACATTAGGCTGTCTTAAGCTTTTTTCCATTTATTTTTAATTCGAGTATTTGCCAATGAAGTAAGCCCTGTTTTTTTCATCATCAAATCCATTTTTTTGATGTGCAAACACATGGCTAATGACTTCGACTGCATTTTCTCAAATATTGTCTTTTTTATAGAATCAAATTAGTTATTTGTGTTGCGCATCTTTGCTATCGCAAGGTGCATCTATGACTCAAACAGCTTGTATAATTTCCAAATTAAGCTTGGAATTTCCTTCTAAAAAACTTTTTAAAAACCTGAAATTCAACCTGAATCAACAACAGCTTTCGGCATGTATTGGTCGCAATGGTTTAGGAAAGTCCTGCATCCTTAAAATCTTACATGAACAAAATATGAAAGATCTCCCCTATGAAGGTGAAATTTCATGGAATGTACCACATGCCTATTTATCACAATTTTCTCGACTTGAGGCTGACACGATTGCTTCTGCACTCGGTGTGGAAGATTTATTTAGCGCATTTCAACGTATCGAAATAGGCAATGCCAGTTTTGAAGACTTTGAGCTGACTGAAAACCAATGGCACCGTCCTGCACTATGGCAGCAACAACTTAAGCAGGCTTCACTTCCAACAGATTTAAATTTCCCAGTCGCTCAGCTGAGTGAAGGTCAAAAAACCAAATTGGCATTGTGTGCATTATTTTTAAAACCCGACCATTATTTGCTTTTGGATGAGCCAAGTAATCATTTAGATGTATCTTCACGTTTATGGCTCATCGATCGCTTAAAAAACCATCCTGCCGGTGCATTTTTTGTCAGTCATGATCAAGAGTTGCTGCAACATGTAGAGCATATCTACGCTTTAAATGAGTTTGGAGTCACGCATGTTACTGGTAACTATGAAGAATACATTCAAAAAAATGATCTGCAAAATAAAGCCTTACAGCGTAATGCTATGCAGCATCAGCGTGAGTTAAAACAACTCAAATTACAACAACACGAAACACAAATGAAAGCACAAAAACGAGAACAACAAGGTCATGCACTACGCAAGTCAGGCTCCCAAGCTAAAGTTTTACTCGATTTTAAAAAAGAGCAAGCCGGTCAAAGCCTCGCGACAGTTCAAACGCAACAGCAGAAGCAATTGGAAGAAAAGAGAACCCAACTGCTTCAATCACAGCAACAACTTGAGCATATCAAAGAGCAGCAATTTGTTTTTCAACATCGCACTGAAAAAACAGGAGAAATCTTAAGAGTTAAAGATTTTCATAGCAAAACATCTCAGCACCTACCTTTCGACTTGGCCTTACAAGCAGGTGACAAAATTCATTTAAAAGGAAAAAATGGTATTGGTAAATCTACATTTCTAAAGTATCTGAGTCAGACCACATCACAGTCTAGCCATGAAATATTTTTGTCTGTGAATACCCTGTATTTAGACCAAAACTTGAGTGATTTATCACCTGAACTGAGTGTTTTGGACAATCTAGCAAAGTTTAATCGTGATGTTTCCTCAACGGAATGGCGTAATCAACTCGGTCAACTTAGAATCCGCGGTCAAAAAGCGGAACTACCATTTCACTGTTTAAGTGGTGGTGAACGTTTAAAAGCGACCTTGTTGGGCTTAAATTATTTAACATCGAATATTGAGCTTTTATTGTTAGATGAACCTGAAAACCACTTAGATATAGAGTCTAGAGCGTTATTGGCTCAAGCCATTCAGCATTATACAGGTGCGGTGATCCTCGTTTCACATGATGCATATTTTGTAGAATCTTGTGGCATTCAGAGTAGCGTGCAATTAGTTGAATAACTCTTGCTCACTAGATATATCTAAAAAAGCCAAAGTAGATGAACGCTACTTTGGCGAATTTAATGCTTTAGAAATCATCCATTGGAAGCATTAAGGGCAATATTGCTAAACAATACTGTATTTTAACACCCGATTTTCTTCATGATTTTTTGTTTAAGACGCTGCTGAAGTGATGCTGAGCGTTCCTTGAGCTCGGCTCTCCAGTCATTCGGCACTGAGCATTTCGCGAGGCGAACCCAAACGCTGGCAAACTGTTTTATAAAACTGGCTTCGTTATAGTGAATACCATATTCTTCACAAAGTGCTTTAATTTTAGGTGCAGCTTCTGCATAGCGGTTTGCAGGCATATCTGGAAATAAATGGTGTTCAATTTGGTGACTCAAATTACCACTGAGTATATGCAACCATTGTGTTCCACTAAAATTACTTGAGCCACGAATTTGACGGAGATACCACTCTGCTCGAGTTTCATTTTCGGTATTATCCATCTCAAAGTTTTCCGCATCTTCTGTAAAATGGCCATTAAAGATGACAGCGGAAGCCCATAAGCTACGAATCACGTTGGCTACAGCATTTCCTGCAAATACCGGAATCGCATTGGGACCTGCAATAAGCGGGAAAAACACATAATCTTTAATCACTTGGCGCTTAATTTTCTGACGTACATCGGCCGCTTCATGCCATACATCTTTCCAAGTTTTGGTTTTATACGCAATAACATCTTCTAAATGTAAACGTTGAATGCCGACATACCACTCAAAGAAAACCATGAGTTGGGCAGCCAGTGGGATATTAAAAAGAAAACGTGGCTCCCACTTTTGCGATTCACTCACACGAATTAAACCATAGCCGACATCATGGTCCATACCGACAATATTGGTATAGGTGTGATGCACATAGTTATGGGTATATTTCCAGTCTTGGCCCGTGGCAATGGTATCCCAATCATAATTAGCACCATTTAAACTCGGGTCATTTAACCAATCAAACTGACCATGCATCACATTGTGTCCGAGTTCCATGTTCTCTACGATTTTAGAAATACCCAATAGGCCTGTGCCGAGTAACCACACTGGTGGAATCCAGCCTGCAAACATCAACATGCCACGAGATGCGATCTCGCTATAACGGACAAAATTGCGAATTTTATAAATATACGCTGCATCTTTTTCACCCACACTCTGGATGATTTCACGGCGAATTTGCTCAACTTTTTCGCCAAATTCAGCAGTTTGTTCGGGTGATAAATAACGTGACTTACTATTCGGACTAATATATATCGATTGATTCATGATGACGCCCCTGATTTGTTTTTATGCGGCTTGGGTTAGAGTTGAATGCGTACGGGTGAAATTGCCTGAGAGACACATAACTTGATTTGTGTGTTATTCGCATGATCAATTTCGCCAGTGAGTAAGTTTTTCACTGAACCCTGTAATTTGGTACACGAACAGGTATTACAAATACCCATCCGACAGCCATGCGCAGGTTTTAAACCGGCTTTTTCAGCACTTTCAAGTAAGTTACCTTCTGCTAAAAAATCTTGCTGGGCTAAACTAAAAGTGACAGGTTGAGCAGGTACTGAATCATCAGCAATCATTTGAAAATATTCAGTGTATAAATAATCTGAAAGCTTGAACTCACGATACAGTTGCTCAATGCTTTGCATCATTGGCGTTGCACCACAGGCATAGCAATCTCGCAGCTTAAAATCAGGAACCATGTGATTTAGCACCTCTGGTGAGATATGCAATTTGGTTTTCAGCGTATTAATCGCATGTAAATGTACATGGTTAGATTGCTTCGCTAGTTGAATCAATTCATCCAAATAAGCATCATCTCGATTGAAGTAAATCAGGTCAACTGTACGTCCAAGCTGAATGGCTTGTTTAAACAAAGCCATGATTGAGGTAATACCACTCCCTGAAGCAAGCAGTAAAATTGGGCGATCCGAATTTAGCTTTAGACCAAACACACCTTGCGGTTGGGATAATTCAACAACATCACCTGTTTTTAATTGCGTCAGGCAGTTGGACACTTTGCCTTGTTGTTTGACGGCAATCACCACATGACCTGATGTATTGATTTCGACGATGCTATAGCTACGTTGATGACGTACACCATCTTTGACAACTGTCACCAGAACACATTGGCCTGGTCGATAGTTTGCTGCTTTAAAATTTTGATTCGCTAAAAAACTCAGTTCATAAAACCCGATCCCCACACAACGTGATTTGACTAATTGTGCTTTTACACGTTTGTAGGCCCAAATTGCATCAAATTTTTCTGCAATAAAATCAATAAAATCTTCCCGAATCCACTCAGGCTTGTAACTTGTAGTTGTCATTTTTTGCCTCGGATAATGCATTAATATACATTTGTTTTTTAAATTATGCTTACATTAAGTTTAGTGCTAATTCCCCACCATGTGAATTCGGGACAAAATCTATCATTTGGCATTTTTTATCATTTTATGTCTAACAATCTGTCACTTTTTGCAAATCCAAATTTGAAGTTCTGATTTGTCGTAACAACACAAATAAAAAAAACTAGGCCAAAGCCTAGTTTTTAAAACAGTGAAAGTTAACGCATTAATATTTAATGATTAGTAGATAAATCAATAATATTTAAATCAATGTTTAGTCTTCAAAATGCACAACAGAGCGAATTGATTTACCTTCATGCATTAAATCAAACGCTTCATTGATTTTATCCAACCCCATGGTATGGGTCACGAATGGTTCAAGTTTGATCTCACCTGACATGGCTTCTTCTACCATACCCGGTAATTGTGAACGACCTTTAACACCACCGAATGCAGTGCCTTTCCAAGTACGACCAGTAACCAATTGGAATGGACGGGTTGAAATTTCTTGACCTGCACCTGCCACACCAATAATCACAGATTGACCCCAACCACGGTGAGCACATTCCAAAGCAGAGCGCATCACATTGGTATTGCCAATACATTCAAATGAATGGTCGACGCCCCAGCCCGTCATTTCTACAATCACTTCCTGTACAGGACGTTCATAATCTTTTGGATTAACAAAATCTGTAGCGCCAAATTCTTCAGCCAGTTTGAATTTGTCAGGATTGGTATCTACGGCAATGATACGACCTGCTTTGGCTTTTTTAGCACCTTGTACCACAGCCAAACCAATACCACCTAAACCAAAGACTGCAACTGAGTCACCTTCCTGAACTTTAGCGGTATTTTTAACTGCACCAAGGCCTGTTGTTACGCCGCAACCCAACAAACATACATGTTCGTGGTTCGCTTCAGGGTTAATTTTTGCCAAAGACACTTCTGCAACCACAGTATATTCAGAGAATGTTGAACAGCCCATATAGTGATAAATCGGCTGACCATTATACGAAAAACGTGTTGTGCCATCCGGCATTAAACCTTTCCCTTGTGTCGCTCGTACAGATACACAAAGATTTGTTTTACCCGATTGACAGAATAAACATTCACCACATTCTGCGGTATAAAGTGGAATAACATGATCACCTGGTTGCACTGAAGTCACACCTTCACCGACTTCAACCACAACACCTGCACCTTCATGCCCTAAAATTGCTGGAAATACGCCTTCAGGATCATCACCCGACAATGTAAATGCATCTGTATGACACACACCTGTATGGCTAATTTTGACTAAAACCTCACCAGCTTTAGGTGGTGCCACATCAATTTCAACAATTTCTAAAGGCTGACCCGGTCCAAAAGCAACGGCTGCACGTGATTTCATGTCTAAAAACATCCTGTATGGCTTATAGTAACAGATGAGCTACAGTAACCTCTTTTTAAGCCTAGATACAACCTTAAAACATGATGTTATGATGAATTTTTTAAGGAATGATTAATGCTATTCGAATGATACAATTACGTGAAATAAGTTGTACTGTCGGTTTAACTGTTTCGATCAGCCTATTAACTGGATGCAGCTTACCTAGCAATCAGTCAAAAAAAGATGTCCCTATACAATCGCATGCAGAAAAATCGATTACGTCAGCTACAGACTTAGAAAAATTACAACAAAAACAAACGGCTTATTTAGCATTAGATGATGCCTTCTTAAGCATTGCTTCTCGCCTACATTTGATTCGAAATGCAAAATACACCATCGATTTGCAATATTATATTTGGGAAAATGATGCTATTGGGCATCTGATGTTTCAAGAATTACTGCATGCCGCTGACCGTGGGGTAACAGTCAGGCTACTAATTGATGATCAAAACGGGACGAAACTCGATCCGACCTTACAATCCCTTTCAGCTCATCCCAACATTTCAATCAAACTGTTTAATCCCTATAAATTCAGAAATTTACGTGTCATTGATTATGCATTTCGCTTAAAGCACATTAACCAGCGTATGCATAATAAATTAATTATTGCCGATGGTTTTATGGGCGTAACTGGTGGTCGTAACATCAGTAATGAATATTTTGATGCCAGTGAAAGTTTTCAATTTACAGATTTGGATATCCTTTTCTATGGCGAAGCCATTCAACAAGCCAATCAGGTGTTTTTGAACTTTTGGAATGATGATTTAAGTTATTCTGTTCAGCAATGGATTGGTGCAGGTACAAAAGAAGAATTAAGTCAATTAAGACAACAATACCAAGAAAACTCTACAACGTTGACTAAAGATCAACAGCGCATTAACTATGCACAGCAACAACTGGCGGCTCAGCTTAAACTAATACCGGTGAATTGGGCCGAAGCACATTTCATTGCGGATAGTCCGAATAAAATTCGTGGTGAGGCTAAAGAGCAAGAATTAATTTATAACCAATTTTCTACTTTGATGGGACAGCCCAAGGAACGTATGGAATTGGTTTCAGCTTATTTTGTTCCCACGCAACAAGGAACTGACTTTTTGACGGGTCTTGCAGGCAAAAATGTAGAAGTCCGTGTGTTAACCAATTCATTTTTAGCCAATGACGTCGCTGTCGTTCATGCGTTTTATCAAAAATATCGCAAAGATTTACTTGAAAATGGCGTGAAACTATATGAATTTAAACCTTATATAGAGCGTTCAAAACGCACATGGTATGAGGTCATAACTGGAAATATCATCCCTGCAAAAGGCAAAAATGCCTCTAGTTTGCATGCAAAATTTTTCGATATCGACGGAATGGTGTTTATTGGATCATTTAACTTTGATCCACGTTCCGCAAATTTAAATTCGGAAGTTGGCCTTGTCGTTAAGTCTGATCGATTACAAAACGATATTTCTGCCGCATTAAACCAATATTTACCGCAAATTGCGTATGAATTAAAACTGGATGAAAACGGCGAAATCATTTGGTTAGAGCATCAAAAAAATGGAAAAACCAAAACCTATACCCATGAACCTGAAACAACTCGATTCCAACGATTTAGTATAAAAGCAGTGTCATACCTCCCGATTGAATGGATGATGTAATGACAACGTACTGATAAATGATTGAATTGCCCTCGTCGAGGCTATTTATTGAAATAATCTGATAAGTTCGATCAAGTCAAAAACGGTCTTAGTCAGTCTCGTTAATATGAGTGCTGGCTTTTGAAAACAACCAAGCCATTGATTTCGCCAAGAAATTCCACTTGCCCATATTTGGCTGCTTTCAGCGCGGCTAAATGTTCCTCAACTGACATATACAACTCATGATTTTGCTGTGCATGTGGTGCATATAAATGATCACATACAAAATACACGCCTTGTGTATTTAACAACGTTTTTACAGTCCGATGAAACTCTGCTGCATACGCCTTATGTCTCAATTCATGTAAGGCCTGATGAATAATAATCACATCAAAGGTGCTGTTTTGATTAAACTGAAGTGACTCTTCCCAATTAGATTGTTTAAAATCCCCTGTTATAAAATTACATTTTAAGCGTTGCGCTGCACTTAGTTTTTCTTTTGCCAAGTCATGCATAGCTTCGGAAAAATCAAATGCAGTGTAGTGAATATTTGGACAATGATTGATTAAAAACTCAGCCAAATAGCCTGGGCCTGAACCGAGTTCAAGCACGTGCGCATTCGGGTTGAAAGCCAAAATAGAGTCAACATACATTTGAAAGATGTCATAACGCCATGGACGTTTAAGATTGACTTCAGCAGCCCATTGTTTAGCTTCGATTGGATCTTTTAAGTCTATGGGGCTGTGCACATCATTTATGTGAATATTATTTTCGCAATTCATTTTCTTAGACTTAATTTAGATAGACTGAATGCTATTTATACATAAAATATCTCAATAAAAGCAAAGGTTTTACTCACACTTGATGATGCTTTAACATCCACCTCTTATTTTGTTTTATCTCCTCCTAAAGTTTTCTAATGCAATTTTTTGATTTAAGCCGCCAATTTAATTTAAGTGATATTTTAACGCCTTTTACGACACTTCCTGAACTTGGACATCAAGAATGGTTTTTGTCGAAAGTTCGGGTTGAGCATGACTGCTTATCTGACAATGACATGATTGAAGGCCAAGCTGTGCTTAAATCTAATCACAATATCCAAATTGAGTTGGAATGGTTAATTCAAGATACAGGTCATGAATTACAGCTTTTATTTAAAGGCATTGAAACTGCAGCTAGCGAAGAAACTTTGGTGATCGTGAGAGGTGCGCAAATTGTAGATGATGCAAACAAAAAAGTTTCATCCCAGACACTGAGTTTATGGATCGATGGCACTTTACTACCTATGCTGCCGAATATTCGCAAAGAAATTAAAGCTCGTTTAAACCTTTGGGATTATGTTGAATATGATGGCTAATGCCTCGCCTGAAAAACTGTTTGGCCTTAAAAAAGGTAATCAATCACAGACCTGAAATCTGCATCATTTTTTAGTTAAGCTGTATCTTGCAATTTCAGCTCATTCAGACACTGCTGCAAAACATCAAATACTTTTTTGTCGATGCACTGCGCGACATTAAAACGCATGTATTGCCCTGCGTTCTGTGCTGAGCTGAATGAATTGCCTGGTGCAAGAATGATACCTTGCGTCAAACAGCTTTTTGATAGCTGTGCTGCATCAATATTTGCAGGTAATTGACACCATAAAAAAATGCCAGCTTTGGGCATAACGACTGGATGAATGTCTAGATCTGCAAGTTTCTTTATGGTATCCATCATGTGTTTTTGTAGCTGTTTTTTGACCCATTCAATATGCCTTATATAACTACTGTCCATAAGGGCTTGATAAATAATCTCTGCATTTAAATGACTGGTATTAAAATGGGTTGCAATATTCAAATCAATCAGCTGATCAATTATTGATTCGTGAGCAATGATATAACCACAGCGCACAGCAGCAGAAAGCGTTTTGGTAAAACTGCCAATTTGAATTACTTGCTTTAAACCCAGTAAAGTTAAATAACGTGGCGCATGTAGATACTCAAATTCGGCAAAAATATCATCTTCAACGATTATTAATCCACTTTGCTCTGCCAATTTAGCAATTTCAAATGCCGTTTGCATAGAAAGTGCTGCACCAGTTGGGTTGTGTATGCCTGAGTTGGTTAAATAGATTTTGGGCTGAAACTGCAGCACTTGCTTAAATACTTCTACATCTGGACCATTTTTGCCATACGGTACTGTAATGTAATTCAGCCCATGTGCCTTAATCAGTGCCCTAAAATTAAAGTAACATGGATCATCGATCAGAACCGTATCACCAGTTTTAAGTAAATGCCGAAAAATCAGATCAATAGAATGTGTTGCAGAATCACTAATGAAAATCTGCTTCAAATTAAGCATTACATCATAAACCTCACCTTTACGAGCAATATAGCGGCGTAAATTTGTATGACCGTGTGGCGCCGAATAATCTATTAAGAAACTGCTATCAGATTTAGCAGCCGTTTTTAAGGCTTTACGTAAAGTCTGCTCCGGCATCCATTCTTTTGGCAGCCAGCCGCAACCGGGAATCAGCATACCTTCATGAGCATCTAGCGATTGGCGTGAAATCCACAACGGATCGACCTCTCGGTTATATTCAATAGCATGCTCACTTAATAAAACATTTGCAGTAGAACGTTTGCAGACATAATAGCCAGCTCCAATTCTTGACTCCAATACACCGCTACTGACCAACCGTGCATAGGCTTCTACAACAGTTGAAACCGAACAGCCCAACTGTTGGGAAAATTGACGTACCGAAGGAATGCGGCAGCCTTCAGAAAGCTGTTTCTGATCGATCAGTGTTTGGACTTCCTGCATGACCCATTCGATTTTTGTCATCTTTTCATTTCCTTATTCATGCAGCTTTAGTGAAATATTACGACACACTTTGAACTTATTAATTGACAGTTCAGCCTATTAATCGTTCTAAATCTTGGCTTTACAGCTTATTCAAAGATGGCTATATATGCAAATTGTATGGGTATTTTATCCATAACAGTTCTTTTTAATTGTATTTGACTGTATCTATTTCTGTCATACAGTACGGTATAAATTTTATTACATATCTTTAGACCAAAAATATGGAATGAACATGCAATTTGACCTCAAAGAAGTTCATCAGGGCTGGCTCAACGGTTTTATTGGCGTTGTTATTTTTGCAGGTTCTATGCCTGCAACCCGTGTTGCCGTTCAAGGCTTTAGCCCCGAATTTCTGACAGGCGCTCGCGCCTGTATTGCAGCTATTTTAGCATTGATACTTTTATTCGTTTTAAAGCAGCCTAAGCCATCTATGCTGCAAATTAAATCCTTATGTATTGTTTCAACAGGTGTTGTCATTGGTTTTCCATTATTTACGGCACTGGCTTTACAAACAGAAACTGCGGCTCACTCTTTAATTTTTGTAGCTTTACTACCATTGGTCACGGCTTTTTTTGCAGTGCTACGTGCCAAAGAAATGCCTAAAAATGCCTTTTGGCTGTTTGCAGGTGCAGGCAGTGCTTTAGTCATCTTTTTCATGCTACATCAATCAGGTGTTAAAGGAATTTCTCTCGGTGACATCTATATGATCATTGCTGTTCTGCTCTGCGGATTGGGCTATGCCGAAGGTGGCGTACTGTCTAGAGCTTTAGGTGGATGGCAGGTCATTTGCTGGGCTTTAATCATTGCTTTGCCACTAATGCTGCCACTCTGCTGGCTCTATTTCCCAAACGATTTTCAACATATTCCTCTCAGCGCATATATTGGCTTAGCGTATGTGTCATTGTTCAGCATGTTAATCGGCTTCTTTTTTTGGTACAAAGGCTTAGCTTTGGGTGGAATTGCCAAAGTCGGTCAAATCCAGCTAGTACAGCCCTTTATTGGCCTTATGCTGTGCGCCGTATTATTAAATGAACAGATTAGCCTACTGATGATTGCGGTATCTTTAGCTGTAGTGAGCTGTGTTGTTCTAGCTAAAAAGTACGCTTAAATATTTTTTAAATTGCCTAATTTTAAAGCAAATACAGTGGCATGAATGACCAGTTCATTGCCATTGTTTAGCACAAATATAGTGAAAAACTCTGATAGAGTGATATGCATAGACAATAATAAAAAAGGCAAAATCATGAATCATCAGCATTGGACTCAAATTCGTAAAGTCGTTGCAAATGCCCAACGAGCGTCTATGCATTGCTCGATTGCTACGGTTGATCAAAATTACCAACCAACAATTACTCCAATTGGCACTTTATTTTTACATGAATCAAACTTTTCAGGTTTCTTCTTTGATACTTATTCAGCGTCACTGCGAGAAAATTTAACAATGAATCCCAAAGCCTGCATACAAGCAATAAATAGCAGTAAAGTTTTTTGGCTAAAATCATTAATCAATGGTCAATTTCAAAAATATCCAGGGATACGCCTATATGCTGAAATTGGTGAGTTACGGCCAGCAAGTGAAACAGAATTCGCTTTGGTTCAACAAAGAATTAAGGCATTAAAATGGACTAAAGGTAGCCGCCTAATTTGGAATAATTTTCATCAAGTGCGTGATTTTTCTGTACATGACTTTAAATGGGTACAATATCCTGCAATGATGCCTAAATCATCTTTCTAAGGAAAGCAACCATTGATAAAAGATTACACCAAAGCTTTCTTATAGTAAGTCAATTTCTTTAAATAATTTACTATACGCTTCGGCTTTTTTTTCCAATGCTAGTGGATAAGCTCTAGATGATGACGGCATACGGTATAAAGTCAAATCTCTGCCTGCAAATTCGGTACGAACAGCATGCCCAATGCGTGGTTTTTCAGTATTTTCTGGCATCGAGAGCATCAACGTATCAGTCGCCTTGTCTCCCGTCGTCATAATACTGCGGCAATTCGGCATCTGCGTGAGTAACTTCGCAATATCGGTTGGCTGATAAATCTGTAAAAACTTGTCTGATGCATTACCTTTCAAACGAATCACTTGATAGGCAGTATCAAAAATGCCTATACCTTTTTCATTTAAAAAATCTCGAATGAGCTGTTCTTTAAAAGTCTTGCTCTCTAGATTGAGAAAATGATTTTTATCCTGAAAAAAACATAGGCCAAAGATTTTCCACATGTCATTTTGAAAATTTGGATAATAAAAATCCATCTTCCAGCGGGTTTTTGGAGGTGGAAAACTCCCTAACATCAAGAGTTTCCCATTTGATGGCAAAAATGGCGCTAAAGGATGTGTTTCGATTTGCGGATTCACGCCTGAAATATCTTTGCTCATGTAAATTTAACTTCGCCCAGTGGTTGAATCATAAAATGTCTATGAAAATTGTTCAGTGATTTGTTTTGCTATTTTTTCAGCCCATAACTGATAAATTTCTTTGCTCGGGTGAAAGCCGTCTTTTGCCATTTGTAAATTTTTTTCACGATATTCTTGTAAATCGTATTCAATTAGCCTCGTATTAGGCTTTGTTTTAATAAAATTTTTTAACAGCGCATTCATCTTCTGAGAATATTGTCCAAACAGCCATGACAATGGAAACGGTAAAGCTGGAAACTCATCCATTGGTGGCACACCTGAAATGATCAATAGCTGTGGTTGAAACTTTTCCTCGACAGTTTGATATAAACGCTGCTGGAGCTTCAACCACTGGTCTGGTTGTTTTAATGCTGTGACATCATTGACACCAACAGAGCTGATCACGACATCAAAGTTCTGCGTTGTGACATTATCCAAAGCATTGATGATTTGCTGGCTGTTAAGCCCCGTTGTGGCTTCAAGGCAAAAGTGAACTTGATAATCAGGCGATAAAATTTTAAGCAATTGTCCCAATAGCGCATCTGACTGATGCTCGACGCCGACACCTGCTGCTGCTGAATCACCTAGTATTAATAGCGATAATGGTCGATTACCCTGACCACTCATCCCACAACGTTCTCCCATCGGTTCTGCTAAACGTGGGGTATTTTTTTTCACACGGTAACCTTGGATCAGTAACGCAGGTAACAGCAGCAGTGTTGATACTTTGAGTAGCATAATATTTGGGTAATGAATTAAAGCTTGTCGTCTTCATTATTTTAAATAGTTTAAGAAACAAAGCATTGACTCTATTGTTATTTTTCTACATTTTCTTTTGTTAAAAGCATCATTCTGCGGCATATTGCTAGTTTTTTATATTAATAATGATTATCATTTATTGGTTTTCATCCTACCTATTTTATTATTTCAATGAAAAAACTTTCCCCACTTTTTTTAGCTTGCTCTATTAGCATTGCTGTTTCTTCTGCTTTTGCCCAAACTCAAAATTCACCCGCTTTAACCGATACAATAGAAAAAAACATTTCCCCTATGCTGCTGCATGTGAAGATGTTAAAGCGCGAAGCCAAATATTATTAAACCTACAACATCAGTTAGATCAAAATCCAAAACAACATGCTCAAATTCTCGAAGATTTTTGGAAGCGTGTAGAGCTTATGGGTACACCAATCATTGAAAACTATGATGAAAAACATGACCGTATAATTTTTTTATGGAAAGGTGCGCAGCATAATGTTCGCCTTATTGGTGGCCCAAGTAATGACCATGAATGGTTAACACGCCTACCAAATACCGATATTTGGTTTAAAGAATCGATTATTGATCATCGTTATATTGGCAGTTATAGCTTTGCTGTCGATTTACCGAACTTAGAAGGCTATCTGTCAAATTATTGTCCGCATCTGAATCCTAAACTTAAAGAATCAAGAATGCAGCGTCGTGCTGTGATACAGGTACAACGGATTGATCCTTTCAATAAAAAGACTTATCTCGCAAGTGATGACACGTCAGGCTTGCGTAATGAAAATTTAGTGGCGCTTAAAGATGCCCCGCCTTTTATTGATTCAAAACAATATCCAAATGTGAAACAGCCCCAATTACAAGAGTTTGTTCTAGACAGCAAAATTTTGAATAACTCACGTAAAATCCAAATTTACCAATCTAAAGCTAAGAAAAATCAAAGCTATATCACCGCTATATTTTTTGATGCTCAGCAATATAACGAGTTGCTGAATGTGCCAAAGGCATTAGATATATTAGTTGAGCAAGGTCAGTTACCGCCAATTCAAGCCATTTTTGTTTCTCCACCGAACGATCAGGAACGACCTAAAGAATTAACACCAAATATAAAATTTTCAGCATTTTTTAGTGCTGAACTGATGCCTTGGATTCAAAAAAATGCACCTGCAAAAGTCGATTCGAAGAAAACGGTACTACTTGGGTCAAGTCTTGGCGGTTTAAGTTCAGCTTATTTAGCCTTAGAAAATCCAAATCAAATTAGTCATGTCGTACCGTTATCTGGGTCATTTTGGTGGCAAAATGCGCCGACAGACCTCCCAAATGGCATGAGTAAAATCATTCGTGATAAAACCTCACAACCTAAACAGCATTGGTTTATTACTGCCAATAGTTATGAAAGCTCACGCAATAATAATGAACTGAGTATTTTAGAGACTTCACCTATTGTTGCAGCCGATTTAAAAAATAAAGGTCATGATGTGCATTACCAATCATATATCGGCGGACATTCCTACGCGGTATGGCAAGTTGCCTTGCAAGATGCGCTCAAGCATTTTTTTGCACACAAGTAATTTATAAAAGTTTCGATCATAAAAAAGCCCTCAATTGAGGGCTTTTTTTGAAGCTAGTACTGATTTAATTCCAGCGATTTATGCGTTTAAAGGTTCCAAAATCATTGAAACGTACACCAACCTCACGCATGACTTGGTGTGCAGTTTTTGCGGTTAGATGACGAATATAAAACGGCTCTTTGACCACAAAATGGTGAATGGCATGGGTCGAACCGAAGTTAAAGCAAAACAATTGCATTGGGAACAACCACCACGGATTTAACACCTGAGTTTGTTTAATGACATCGCGTGGGTCAATATCACCATAATAATGCATATTTGAGCTGATAAATTGTAAGCAAAAAGAGCGTATAAAGTTCGGGATAATCCAAACCACAGCTAGAAAATTAATCGTTGGAATTAACTTCACTAAATTAACTGACCAACTAATACTTTGCCCTAACATTGGAGCAATACCATTCACCACATGATAAATGACAAATACATACCAAATGCCGTAATAAACAAAACTTAAAGGGAAAAATCCAGTCAGTTGAGAGAAGAATGCAGTTTTACGTTCTTTTTCAGGTTGTTTTTCAATGAATGTCCTAATCATCTTGAACATTTGAAATGGGCGCAAATACACCGTCATCAATTGATCGCTAATGACCAATATTCGGCGTAATCCCCAAGGCATGCCATTACTGATGCCCCGTTCTTCCAAGTCATATTCTGAACCTGAATACTTATGGTGGTTGAGGTGCAAACGACGACGTGCCCAAGGACTAATGGTATTGGGACGTGCTAACCAAACCAAGGCCAACATGAGATGATGAGCCCACGGCGTCTTTTTAAAATACATATAATGAATCAGGTCATGTTCTAATTCATGTGTCAGTGAAGCAAACATCGCCACCAAAATCACACAAGCCCATGCCGGTAAAATGCCAACAGCAAACGCCCAAGCTGAACCCAACATTCCCAGTAGCGCAAAAATAAGGATGGCTGCGCCTATAAAGTTTTGATGTTTTAAAATGGGATATTGCTGACGTAAGTCTTCACCAGCTTTCGTTACGACAGTTCTGACTTTGTTAATTCGCTGTTGATCTGTCATATCGGAAGACATAGACATAGTACAAACCTAAAAATTAATGAACAGTTGTACATTAAAGCAAATTAAAAAAAAGGAAATCGCTATTTTGAGAACAAATCATCGTCTGTTCAAATATTCAACATTTTATTTATTTTCAATATCTTATTTATAAATAATCTGAGTAATTACTCCATTTTTTCTTTGCAAAATCGGCTGCTTTTAATGTCTTTTCATCACAGGTTTTATGTATTCCTTTTTAACCTACAGAGGATGGCGAATATTATTTGAGAATAAAAAAGCCCCAATATTGGAGCTTTATTATTACATAAAGGTTTAACCTAATTTATTCACGATCTTCAACGGCAATACTTTCATCGCAAGACCTAGAGGCAACCACGGCCATTGTGGTACATAGGCTTTAACCGGTGCTTTCTCAATGGCTTTTGCTAAAAGATGTGAACCCGTTTTTTCATCGACTTCAAATGGCAGTTTTTTCGCACCTTCATTGATCTCCGTACGAATATAACCAGGGAAAATAGTCGTCACTTTAATTGGGGTATCAATCAGCTCTGCACGAATACCTTCAGCTAGAGCAGCAACACCTGCTTTACTTGCACCATAAGCCGTTAAATGTTTAGGCATACCACGCATAGCACTCATCGACGAAATCACCACCAAATGCCCTGCATTTTGGCTACGGAAAATTTCAACTGCAGCTTCGCATTGCGCCAAAGCAGAGATAAAGTTGGTTTCAACTGTCGCACGGTTAATTTCAAAATTACCTTTACCAATACGACGACCTTCACCAACACCTGCGTTGACAATAACACGGTCAATACTGCCAAAATCTGCTTTAAAGGCACGGAACACTTCAAACACTTGATCATAATTTGTGACATCGAGGGTTTTCGCAATGACTTTGATGCCATATTGGCTTTCCAATTCCTGTTTTAGTGTTTCTAGACGCTCTAAACGACGTGCACAAATGGCTAAGTTGTAGCCTTTTTGCGCAAACTCACGTGCCATTCCTGCACCAATCCCTGAGCTTGCACCTGTAATTAAAATTGTTTTAGCCATGATAATTCCTTTGTTTATCTTAGATCCAAGTCAATAAATTTGGATCAACTGCTTTTATAAAATGATGTTCATTTAAACTGAGTAATTGCGGCTCATTTCCAACCAAACGTAGTGTTGTCATACTGGTATTGGCAATGGCCCAATTAAGTGCAAATGTTTTTTCAGGACTCAGCCCTAAAATTTTACCGACTGCAACGGAGATCACTCCACCTGAACTAAACACAACGGCATAACGCGGTTTGGTTTCAGCCAGTTGAGTGCATAACTTTTCTAGCGCTGTTTCGACTCGACTTTTAAAATGTGGCCAAGATTCATCATATTCATGATGAAATTCTCCGCCTGTCCAACGTTCAATGGCACCTTCAAAAATTTTAGATAAATAAGCACGCGGGTTTTCATGCTTAGATACATCTTCTTTTAATAAATGCGGCTGGTTAAATCGAGGTTCATATTGAGCAAAAACTTGCTGATGATTAAATTCATTCCACGCGTTATCTGTATCAACTTGTGCTTCTGGAAAGCATTCAGCCAATGCAAGATTGGCTGTTTGTTGATGACGTTGCATTGAGCCCGCAACCACATAAGGACTTTCTTTTAAAATACGGTCGAAATACTGTCCCAGCACCTTAGCCTGTAGCTCACCATTGGGAGAAAGCTTGTCATAGCTTTCTGCACCAAAAGAAGCCTGACCGTGCCGAATTAAATATATCGTGGTCATTTCCCTAAAATATCCTTCATTTTTTCAATATATTTTTGTGCCACATCATTGGCTTCAAGTTTTTGCAAACCAATAAGTTTTAAGGCACGAATATGTAAAGCATGGATCACAATCCAAAAATCTTTGAATGCCGGATTATTGGTTTGTTTGTGGTAAAAGCGGTAATAAATTTGCTGTGCGATCACGGCTAAACGGAAAATGCCGAACACTTCATAAAATGTCCAGTTGTCTGTTTGTAGACCAGTTTTTTCTAAGTAATATTCAACGACTTCTTTACGACTAAACATACCTTTCAAGTTAGTCGGCTGGCGTCGAGTCGCTTTAAAAATTGCGTTATCGCCACTTTCAACCCAATACGCTAAAGCTGAACCTAAGTCCATCAGTGGATCGCCAAGCGTTGCCATTTCCCAATCCAATACGCCAATCACTTGGGTAGGATCATTTGGATCTAAAATGACGTTGTCAAAACGCCAATCGTTATGAATTACACAGGTTTTAGAGTCAGCAGGAATATTGTCTTTGAGCCAATTACGGACATATTTAAAAGAAGGAACATTTAAGGTTTTGGCTTTTTCATAGCGTGCGTCCCAACCTTCCACTTGACGACGACAGTAGCCGTCGCCCTTGCCTATTTTTTCTAAAGCTGTGCCTTCATATGGCACTTGATGCAGTTCAATTAACTTGTCGATGACGTTGGTACATAACGCTCGAACTTGGCTTTCATCAAAATTTAATTCTTTGGGTAAGTTTGCACGTGGAATGATGCCTTCTACGCGCTTCATCACGTAGAAATCACAGCCAATAACTGATTCATCCTGACATAGCGCCACCATTTCAGGGAGTACAGGATAAAATTCAGATAATGCTTTCTGTACGTTAAATTCACGTGCCATATCATGTGCAGACTTGGCTTTGGTACCTTTCGGTGGACGACGTAAGATTAAATCAGCATTGTCGTATTTTAAGCGATAAGTCCAATTTGATGCGCCACCTGAATATTGAGTGACTTCAACAGGCCCTTCTATTTCAACGCCATGTTCAATCAACCAATTGCCTACGGCACGTACATCCAGTTCTTCACCCTCACGAACTGAACCGCCTACATCAATCACTGACATGCTTTTCTTCCTAAACTTGAATCTATCATGATGATAAAAATATAATTTTCTATAGTTTTATAGCATGGACAACTCGGGGTTGCCATGCCAAATATGTGACTACAACTTGTTTATTTTTTACGACGGCTGCTGTAACCGCGCTTAGCCAATTCTAATTTAGCAATCATGCCTTTATGTACTTCATCAGGGCCATCAGCTAGACGCAGTGAACGTGCTTGCGCAAAGAAACCTGTGAGCGGTGTATCTCTAGAAACCCCAGCACCGCCGTGGATTTGAATCGCCATATCAACAACTTTTTCTAAGACACTCGGCGCGACCACTTTAATGGCAGAAATCTCGGTTAATGCAGCCATATTCCCAAGAGTATCCATTTTATATGCTGCATAAAGGGTCAGTAAACGTGCCTGATCAATCGCAACACGTGCTTCTGCTACGCGTTCTAAATTTCCACCGAGTTTTAAGATTTCTTTACCAAAAGCAGTACGGCTCATACCACGGTCAATCATCAGTTCTAGCGATTTTTCGGCAGCACCAATACAACGCATACAGTGATGAATACGGCCTGGGCCTAAACGACCTTGTGCAATTTCAAAACCTTGACCTGCACCGCCAATAAAGTTTGCAACAGGAACACGTACATTTGTGAAGCTAATTTCACCATGTCCATGTGGTGCATCATAATCACCAAAGACTGGAAGCATACGTTCGATTTTCACTCCAGCAGTTTCAACTGGTACTAAAACCATTGAATGCTGATGATGACGGTCTTTGCTTTCATCTGGTGTATGCGCCATAAAAATAATGATTTTAGCATTAGGATCACCTAAACCTGAAGACCACCACTTACGGCCATTCAATACAATTTCGTCACCTTCAACGACAGCCGTAGCTTCCATATTGGTGGCATCACTTGAAGCAACAGCAGGTTCTGTCATACAAAATACCGAACGGATTTTGCCGTCTAGTAATGGTGTTAACCATTGCTGCTTTTGTTCTTCGGTACCATAACGCCAAATCACTTCCATATTGCCGCTGTCTGGTGCATTGCAATTGAATACTGTAGGTGCAAGTAAGCTACGGCCTGAAAGTTCTGCGATGTGTGCATATTCTTGTACAGATAAACCTTGTCCAAGTTCAGCACATGGTAAAAACATATTCCATAAGCCTGCAGCTTTGGCTTTATCTTTTAAGACCTCTAACTGTGCCGGCCATTGCCATTTGGTCCAATCACCACCTTGATTCAACTCATGAACTTCTGCCCAAAACTCAGTTTCTACAGGCTCAATTTCATCTTTAATAAATTTTTTTGTTCTTTCAATATAATCTTGTGCACGTGCTGAAAGTTCAAACATGACAACATCCTTTAAATATTCTGTTCTTTACGCTTTACAACACCATAACCTGAAATCTAATATGAACAAAATGATTTAATTCAATAGATGAACATGAATAGTATTCATAAAAATACCGTCATCGATATGGGTGTTTTTCACCGTATGGATATCAATTTATATCCGCTGTATATCGCAATTTATGAACAAAAAAGCATTTCAAAAGCAGCACAAATTTTGTGTATTACTCAGTCTGCAGCGAGTCATGCACTTCAACGTTTAAGACAACATTTACAAGATGACTTATTTGTACGTGCTGGGGCGAAAATGCTTCCGACCCCATTTGCCGAGCAGATCTATCCAGTAATTAAAAATGCGCTTATTGCGATTCAAAGCATTTCTATCCAAAAACAACAATTTACTCCGTCGATGGTGCAGAGCCTAAAAATTGCGGTACATGATGAAATTGAACCGATTATTTTTCCTAAGTTAGTTGAACACTTTCAACAGCAGCAGTTTCAGATCCAATTTTCCAGTATTAAATTAGACCGTAAAACCATTGTGGCTGACCTTGCTGCACAGCAAATTGATTTTGCGATTGACCTTGAGCAAAACTTTGGTGAAAAGATTAATTTTCAAACCTTGGTTGAAGACCAATTCGTGGTTTGTAGTCAACATCCAATGATGGATGAACATATTTATCTTTCTGCTCCTCACATTGGGGTTTCTTCCCGACGTGCAGGTGTATTAGTCGAGGATATTTATTTAACCCGTAAAAAACACTCCAGAGAGATTTTTTTACGCTGTCAGCATTACTCTACAGCGTTACAAATTTTGGCACAGCAACCTAAGGCAATATTGACGATTCCACAAAATATTTTGACGCATTTACAGGTTGCTCCCGAACTGAATATTTTTGATGTACCTGTAAACTTGCCGAAAATTAAACTAGGGATGTATTGGCATAATGATTTGGAATTAAATTCCCGGCATGTTTTTTTGCGAAGCGAAATTTCTAAAATTTTTGCTTAGGCTATTTTTAAATGGGATATCACTTTGCTTAGGCTATTTACATGGATTTAGATTGAATTTTGCGTGATGAAACTTGCTGTATATTTATAGATCAAATACTGATTATTTAAGGTATTTTTAACTGACCGTCGGTTTATTCGACAGCCATAAATCATGAGTTCTTATAAAATCTAAACTCCTGTTTTTATGCGATATGACCTCGTTCATATCATTATGTATGCTTTCAAATCTCTCCGCGAATTGGCTCATGGCTTTAGGTGCAGTACTGTGCTTGATCACAGTCTATGTTCTTTACAAAGTCACCATTTTCTTAAAGGATTTTTTCCAACCTTTTAAGAAAGGAAAATCGTACCTCTGCCGTGTATCCGATATTAGTGATGGAGATACCCTCACCTGCTATCGGATGAATCTAAGACGTTCTAAAACCAAACTTCGCTTTGCTTATGTGGATGCGCCAGAATCGACACAAGCCTACGGTAAAGAGTCAGCCCGCCTGATCAAATCTATGGTTTACAAGAAATTTGTTCGCGTAAAAATCACTGATGTAGACCGTTATGGCCGCTGCGTTGGGGTCATTTATCGCTATCGTAAATGTATGAATGAAGAGATGGTAAAACGTGGGGCTGCATGGGTATATGAAGAATACATCCGTGACCAAAAGCATTTGAACTATATGATGAATTTACAAAGCAAAGCACGTAAACAAAAGAAAGGTTTGTGGAAAGCCAGTCGTCCAATGCGCCCTAAAGAGTATCGTAAATTACATAAATAACAGACCACATTACAGCATGGTTAAGGAATATTTGATGACTTAGCCATGTCTAATATTTGACCTTTTTTTACTTCGCTATACAATAATGCTGCCCTTTGTGGCATAGAAAATAAATTAGATAATTAAAATTGGAATAATAATGACTGAACTTACTTCAAGCGAATTGAATCCGTTTCAACAAGATCAAAATATTCAGCCTCAAATTCAAAAAGCCGATCATCCACTGTCTCCTGAGGGACGTTTTGGCCGTCTGTCCTATTTAGCGTGGTTATTTATCATTAGTATGATTTATACCTGCCTATTGGGCATCAGCGTCGCGCTAGGTCTTTTTGCATTTTTCAATTCAGCAGAACGTAGTATTGAAGCACTTTTTAATTCATTCTTAGGACTCAGTGCAATCGCACTGATTGTCGTTTCTATCGTTGCAATGTTTGTCGCAATGATCTGCATTACGATTCGTCGTTTACATGATCTAAATAAAAGCGGTTGGCTCTGTTTAATTTTTCTCATCCCACTGGTCGGTACCATCTTTAGCATTTATGTGATGGCGGCAAAAGGCACCGAAGGTGAAAATAAATATGGCATTAAGCGTCCAACGGAACAAACAGAGAAAGTTATTGGGTCATTGTATCTAATCCTGATGATTGTTTATTTATTGGTCATGATTCCATTGATGTTCAATATGCAAAGTATGATGAGTAATTTAGAACAAGCACAATTACAAGAACAAGCGATGATGTCTGAAGGTGAACCTGAATTAACAGATGAACAACTTGCGGCTTATTTAGAGCAAGCTGAATCAGAAGGTGAAGAACTTGCTTATGCAGATGGTGAAAGTGTAGAAATCTCAGAAAATGCAGACAGCTCAGCAGAAGATGCAGCAATTGCAGCTGCAGAAGCTTCTGTAGAATAAACACGTATTGTTTAAGGTATCAATTCAACGATATGCATTGAACGATAAGCTTTAAATGAAATGTTATGCAAGAAAACCTGTGTGCGCACAGGTTTTTTATACCTATTATTTTTTGCTTTAAGTTGTTCACTTGAATTCAAAATAAATTAGGCGTAAAGTTGCGATAATTTAGTTACCCTAGTTAACTATCATGAATGCCTCATTAGGTTTCCGCTCTTCACTTCTGCGCTGTGCGCGTCTGATGAGTGATGAAATCAACACGATTTTACTGCCCTATCAATTGAACTATTCACTTTGGCAAGTCATGTTTGTCATCCGTGAAAAAAACGCTTGTACTTCTATTGAAATGGCAGAATATTTAAATGTATCCAAGCCATCCATCACTAAGCGTGTCAAAATTCTTGCTCAGATGGATATTTTGGCACATGTGCAAACTGACGATAAACGGCAAAAGAAAATGATGCTCAGCGAGACTGGACGTGAGTTATTTCAGCAATGTGCAAAAGACATAGATGCCTTTGAGCAGCGCCTGATTGCGCCATTAGCCAGCCAAGATATCCAACACTCCATTCAAATTTTACACCGTGTCATGCAAGAACTTGAACAAAGCACTGTAGGTGATGATCATGCAAGATAAAGCACCACTTTGGACTCGAAATTTTATTTTAGTCAGCGCCATTAACTTCCAATTGGTTTTAACCTTTTATCTCTTGGTTGTGGTGATCGTGGGCTATGCGGTTGCTGAATTGGGTGCGACTACAGCCCAAGCAGGTTTAGTTTCAGGCTTGTTCATTGTCGGCACATTGGTCGGGCGTTTATTGGTGGGTAAGTTCCTAGAGCGTTTTGGTCGTAAAACAACACTGATCGTTGGTTTAATTGGCTTTTTAGTCTTTTCTGGTTTTTACTTCATTCAGTTTGGCGTCGGCATGTTGCTATTCATACGCTTTATGCATGGCTTTATGATGGGTATGGCATCAACAGTGCTGGGTACCTTAATTGCCCAAATCTTACCAGCGACACGTCGCGGTGAAGGCATTGGCTACTACAGCATGAGTAGTACGTTAGGTACGGCTATTGGGCCATTTCTTGCCATTTGGATGATGTTACATATTGGTTATCATGCGATTTTTATCGTTTCTACGATTATCGCATTGAGCTGCCTATTGGTTGCCTTGCTGATTCAAGTGCCCGATTTACCCAAAATCACTAAACCTCTTGATACTGTTGAAGCCGTCAAAAAACCAAGTTGGATTGCTCAATTTGTAGAACCGAAAGCATTACCGATATCATTCATCATGCTTTTCGCTTCAATCTGCTATTCAGGTGTTTTATCTTTCATTAACTTCTATGCCAATGAAATCGATTTGGTTGAAACAGCCTCGTTTTTCTTTTTGATGTATGCCATTGCGATCTTAATTTCTCGCCCATTTACAGGCCCTTTGATGGACCATAAAGGTGAAAATGTAGTGATCTACCCTGCTTTTGTGATTATGGGCGTGGCATTGGTATTACTCAGCATCACTCAGAGTTCATGGATGCTTTTACTTTGTGCAGGCCTACTTGGACTCGGTTATGGCAATATTCAGTCGGTCTGCCAAACAGTTGCAGTAAAAAGTGCTCCGCTTGAACGTATGGGCTTTGCCACTTCGACTTTCTTTATCTTTTTGGATGCCGGCTTAGGCTTTGGACCATACTTTATCGGTAAATTGCTCGACCATATTGGCTATTCACAATTGTATTTGTATAGCGCATTTGCTGCCTTTGCATGTATTGGTGCCTACTACATTTTACATGGTCGTTATACCGTTCGAACCGCTTAAACTATAACTAAACATCAAATCGTCGGCTGAAACGTCGACGATATTCTAAGGGGCTCAGCCCCGTTTTTTTTTGAAATAACCGTCGAAATGAGCTTGGGTCACTATAGCCGACCTCTCGCATAATCAGATCTAAAGCATGTCCCGTTTCTTCTAAACGCTTTCGTGCAGCTTCTATCCGTATTGATTGTAAGTACTGATTCGGAGGAATATCCAAAGCCGTTTTAAAATGTCGAATCAATGTCCTCGTTGTGACATTAAACTGCGCCGCAAGTTCATCTAAGACAATATTTTCATGATAATGCTGTTCCAACCAATCTTGAACTTTTTGCACCAAACCATCCTGATGCGGTTTAGATATTTTCAATAAAGAATAGGACAACTGACTATCACGACGATAATCCAATACAAATGATTTTGCCGTATGGATTGCCGTTTCAAAACCATAAAAACGTTCTATTAGGTGTAGTCCCAAATCAAACCATGCTAAGCCGCCGCCTGCACAATAGATATTTTGGTCATGGCTAATGAGCTGATCTGCATTCAGTTTCACCAAAGGATAGCGTTCACGAAACATTTGCTGAAAGCCCCAATGCGTCGTTGCCTGCTTGCCATCTAAAAGCCCGGCTTCTGCCAGAAAAAAATTACCCGTACAATTTCCTGCGATCAGTCCGCTTTGCAATTGCCGAGTTTTTAATAACTCGATCAGTGCTGAGTTTTGCGCTAAAACATCTAAGATCGGCGCCCCAATAGTTGGTACAATGATGACATCTGCATCTGTTATTTCAGAAAATGCTAAATCTGCATAAAGCTTGATGCCATTGATACTTTGCACAGCTTGACCATGTTGTGAGGCAATTTTGACCTGAAATAGCCGCTGCACATTTTGTTTTTGGATCCGGTTCCAACTGACCCCCGCCATTGCAAATAAATCAATGACCCCAGTAATCGCGGAAGCTAAAGCGCCATCAAATGCTAAAATTATGATTTTCTTCATTTAAAGTTCAAATTATCAAAATGTCATTTTTAACTTATTAAGTGTCATTATTGACAATTCTATATCTAAAAATCAACTGCTAGGCTTAAGGCATAAAATTCAACCCGATTAGAGATTGAGCAATGGCGCAGTTAATCAATGACAAAGATTTAAATTTTTTGCTATTTGATGTGTTTAAAGCGCAAGACTTAACGCATTACCCACGTTTTGCTGAACATGATGCTGAAACCTTCAAAAGCATCCTAGAAACTGCACAAGGTATTGCTCAAGACTTTTTTGCACCCCATAACGCAACAGCCGATCAAAACGAACCTACGTTTGATGGTCAACAGGTTAAAACCATTGCAGAAGTCAAAACGGCATGGAAGCAATTTGCAGATGCCGGCTTGCTTTGTGCGCAGCATGATTATGATGCAGGCGGTATGCAACTTCCGACTTTGATCAACATGGCTGCAAATGCTTATTTCATGTCAGCAAATCCTTCATCAGTGGCTTATTCATTTCTAACCGCTGCAGCTGCAAATGTAATTCAAGCTTTCGGTACGACTGAACAAAAAGATATGTTTGTACCACATATGTTTAGTGGTCGTTTTGCAGGAACGATGGCCATGACTGAACCTGATGTGGGTTCATCTTTAGGTGATTTGTCCACAAAAGCCATACCGCAAGCCAATGGAACATACCTCATCAAAGGCCAAAAGATGTTTATTTCAGGGGGTGACCAAGACATCACTGAAAATATCGTGCATTTGGTCCTTGCTCGCATCCAAGATGCACCTCAGGGCGTGAAAGGTATATCGCTGTTTATTGTTCCGAAGTTTAAAACCCTAAGCGATGGTTCACTTGCAGGCGCCAATGACGTTCAACTGGCCGGCTTATTACATAAAATGGGCTATCGAGGTACAACATCGACAATACTGAGTTTTGGTGAAAAAGACCAATGTACAGGCTATCTGATTGGTGAAGCAGGTGCTGGTCTTAAATATATGTTTAAGATGATGAATGAAGCACGAGTCGGTGTCGGCTTAGGTGCAGCCATGATTGGATACCGTGGCTATTTAGAGTCGCTCGAATATGCCAAAAACCGTCCACAAGGCCGCTTAGTTTCAGATAAAAATCCTGCCGCAAAACCTGTCAATATTATTCAACATACAGATGTTAAACGGATGCTTTTGGCACAAAAATCTTATGTGGAAGGCGCACTTGCGTTATGTTTGTTTGCTGCACGTTTAATTGATGAACATCAAGCCGCTAACAATGAAGACAGTGCGCTGTTATTAGATTTAATTATCCCTGTTGTCAAATCATTCCCTTCTGCCTATGGACCAAAAGCCAATGATTTAGCCATCCAAGTTTTAGGTGGCGCTGGCTATACCCGTGAATATCCGCTTGAACAATGCTATCGCGACAACCGCTTAAATCCGATCCATGAAGGAACATTTGGGATTCAATCGTTGGATTTGTTGGGTCGTAAGCTTTGGCAGCACAACAGCAAAGGTTTGATGCTGTTATTACAACGTATGCAAAATACGATTGATCAAGCTCAACATCCTAAAACGCAAGCGCTTGCAGCAATTTTTTCAGCGCATTTAAGCACGGTGAAGAAAACCACACAAAGTTTGGGACAAGTCCTCGCTCAAGGTCGTGTCGATCAGGCACTGGGTAATTCTGCGTTGTATCTAGACATGATGGGCAAAGTCATCATTTCATGGCTATGGCTTGAAATGGCCAATCAAGCCCTTGTGAAATTTGAACATTCAGATTTAGCTGAAGATCAACAATTCTTAGCCGGTAAATTACAAGCCGCGCAATATTTTATCCACTGGGAATTACCTGAAATAGAGCACCAAGCCAAGTTATTGCTAGAACTTGATGATACTTGCCTCAACATGCAAGAAAGTTGGTTCTAGTCACCCGTTTAGCTCAGTCCTCAATGGGCTAATCTGGACAAGGTTTTCACGGATGAAAATCTTGTCCAACCCTATCTATTTCAATAAAACTGCAATAAAAAAAGGAACTTAGATTTCGTTCCTTATTTATCAAAATTGAGTGCTATACACCGCAATTATTGGAAGACTTTAAAACGAGCGGCATCATCCATATAGCCTTTTTCTTTCGCTTCACCTTCCACTGAACCAAAAACCAATTGAGCACGAAGTTTCCAATGCGCAGGAATGTCCCATTCAGCATGCGCTTGTTCATCCACAATTGGGTTGTAATGCTGTAATGATGCGCCTAAACCTTCGGTGTGCAATGCGGTCCAAGTCGCAAATTGGGCAATGGCAGTTGAATGTTCGGTCCAAATCGGAAAGTTTTCTGCATAAGTCGGAAACTGTGCTTGTAGACCACTGACCACATCCAAATCTTCAAAGAACAAAACTGTACCCAAACCTGCTGCAAAACTTGCCATTTTATCCGTGGTCTTCGCAGCAATTTCTTCATCTTTTGCATAAGATTTTAATTTGTCAGCGACTAAGCCCCAAAATTTTTCGCTTTCACCATTAAATAAAATAACAGCACGAGAAGATTGTGAGTTAAATGAAGACGGGCTTTGTTTAATCGCTGTTTGGATCAAATCAGTTAAATATTCTGTGCTTTGGCTTACATTGTCCCCAATAGCATAAATAGTGCGACGTTTGCTTATCAGGTCAATAAACTGATTTGACATATAAAATGGTCCTTTAAAATAAAATGTGCAGATGAGTCAGAAACATTTGGAATGATAAGTATCGCGACTTTCCAAATGTTGGAATGCTTCTCTTGCTTGATGGGTCACTATGAAACAGTCACTTGTCGAAGTAAATCTGAAGTTCTGCTGTACATATAAAAAATCCTCCTAAGCGGAGGATTTTTCGACTAACTTTTTGACGTTTAGAATTTTGCTTCTAGTACATTCGCTGACACTTGGTTTTTCCAAAGCTCACGTAACGTCGGTAGATAGAATTTTTCACCTAACTCAACCAACTCTGCATCAATCAAACCATGAACTTCGTGCATGAATAAATAATCAAGTTCAACGGTTTGTAATTTTGACTGTGCTTTTTTATATTCTTTACGTTTTTGCTGTGCTTTTTTTACCAAGTTATCTGCATAAGCACGGTCTTTATATTGCGCAATAGCATTCAAACGAAGTTCGATTACGCCCCAACCACTGAGTAGCAATTTAAATTTTTCAAAATCTGTCGTTGTTGATTCCCAGCTCATTTCTTCTAGATTTTCATTTTCAGGCAAAACTGGTAGCAAAAGCTCCATAACACTTGGGAAAATCTTTTTAAAATTCAAAACAAATTTAACAGGATGCTCGCCCGGATAGTCTTTAAATTGAACGTTCTTTTGGACATCTGTCAAATAGATGGTGAGCATTGGGGGAAATCCTTAAATAAAACACTGTCTTGCAAATATTTATTCAAACAAATGTCAAATAGCAACGAAAACAGAAAAAGAAAGGCATTTTAACAAGTGTGCCAATGAATTCAAAGCACAATCCAATGAATTACTCGCTTCATCATCAGGCCTTTCTTCATTTTGTTCGTTCCCCTATTTTTAATAAATCGTCTGGTTTCTATACATACATTTCAAGATGAATATGAATCCAAAGAATCTGTATTAGGTAGAATCCAGCTGAAAAATAAAGCAATCATATATCCAATAAAAAGAGAAGCTAAGTATGAGTTAGCTTCTCTTTTTATTTTCAAACACTCTAGATGAATGATCTCAAAAAATTTATTTGGTATTTGGTGAAACCATTTGCTCAGGACGAACCACTTCATCAAATTGCTCAGCAGTGACTAAACCGAGTTCTACCGCAACTTGTTTTAAGGTTTTTCCTTCCTTATATGCAGTTTTAGCAACTTTTGCAGCATTTTCATAACCAATTACAGGATTGAGTGCCGTAACTAACATTAATGAATCATGTAAGAAATGGTCGATTTTTTCACGGTTTGGCTCAATGCCTACTGCACAGTGGTCATTAAAGCTATTACATGCATCGCCGAGGAGTTGAATAGATTGCAATAAGTTAAAGGCAATAACAGGCATAAACACGTTTAATTCAAAGTTACCCGATGCCCCAGCAACATTAATGGTTGTGTCATTTCCAAGTACTTGAGCAACCACCATCGTCATGGCTTCACTTTGAGTTGGATTGACCTTCCCTGGCATGATGCTTGAGCCTGGTTCATTTTCTGGAATGCGTAGCTCACCAAAACCACAGCGAGGGCCACTGGCTAACCAACGCACATCATTAGCGATTTTATTTAAACTTGCAGCAAGTGTTTTTAACGCACCCGACGCAAATACAGCTGCATCACGTCCTGCAAGTGCTTCAAATTTATTGGGTGCAGTGACAAATGGTAGTCCTGTTTGTTTCGCAATTTCTGCTGCTGCTTTTACAGCATATTCAGGATGTGCATTCAGTCCTGTACCGACCGCTGTACCACCTAGTGGTAATTCATACAGTCCTTCTAAAGCTTGATTTAAACGCTTCAAACCATGATCGAGCTGTGAAACATAGCCGCTAAACTCTTGGCCTAATGTTAAAGGCGTTGCATCCTGTAAATGTGTACGGCCAATTTTAACAATATCTTTAAAATCGTTAGATTTAGCTTCTAAGGTATTACGCAGTTTTGTTACTGCAGGAATTAAAAGCTCATTGATTTGTAAACTTGCAGCCACATGGATTGCAGTTGGGAACGAATCATTGGTCGATTGAGCACGATTTACATGATCATTGGGATGGACAGGTTTTTGTGAACCCAATGGATTGCCTAGTTTTTGATTGGCAATATTGGCAATTACCTCATTACAGTTCATATTACTTTGCGTACCTGAACCAGTTTGCCAAACTACCAGTGGAAATTGTGCATCCCATTGACCTGAGATCACTTCTTCGGCTGCATTGACGATATAACCAGAAAGTTCCTGAGGGATTTGACCCAATGCTGCGTTAGTAATCGCTGCTGATTTTTTCACGAGACCCATTGCACGAATCATTGGACGTGGTAAACGTTCACCACCAATTTTAAAGTTTTGCAAACTACGCTGTGTTTGTGCACCCCACATCGCATCGCTAGGTACTTCAACATCGCCCATTGTGTCATGTTCAATACGTGTTTGCATAAATGACCTCATATCCTTATCTATAAACTTGAACGTCTGTGCAGAATCAAATTCTGCTGATAAATACAGTTTAGGTAACTTGCTTAGATTTGTAAATAATAACCATTATCAATTATAAGTGGTTTATTTGATAATCTTTATCGTGATTTTATAAAGAAAATCATGCACGACGATTAAATTTACCGAATACAAGACGAGTTAATTACCTCTTAATGTTTGTTGATAGAAACGCCATTCATCTTCTAGCATTTTCTTTAAATCTTGTTCAGGCTGCCAATCAAAAGTACTTTTCGCTTTCTGTGTACTTGCCCCAAGCTGGTCATATTCATGGCTTGGGTAAAAAGTAGATTCGACCGTCTTAATCTCTGCCTGTGTCACTTCTGAAAGTGTATCCAACAGTTGCTGTATCGAAACAAGCTCACCTGAAATATTAAAGGCCTCGCAAGTAAATTGTTGCTGCGACAACCATTTTAAACATTGCCACACCGCCTTACAGCAGTCGAGTACATGCAAGAAACTCCGTTCCACAGTACCATCTTCAGTTTTGGCTTGTTTGCGAAGTTCAATAAAATCTCGTTGTAAAGCCCCGACTTGCATCGCAAGCGGCACGATATTTTTTGGCAATGGCGCAACAAACTCACCTAAAACTGCATGTTCGAATGCACCTGCGACGTTTCCTAAACGCAAAATCGCAATTTTCCACTCGTTATCAGTACGTGCTGTATCCCGTATAATTTCTTCCACCATTTGTTGAGATTTCACATAGGGATTTGGATAAGTAAAATTGATTTCTGTGTCTTCTGTTAAATCTGCCGAAGACTGACCATATACCGCCAAACTTGATAAATGGATCAGTGTTCGTACACCTGTTCGCTGCATGGCACGCAGCAAACTCATGATACAGCTGACATTATCATTATAGTATTCAAGTGGTTTAAGGACGGATTCTTCCAATGACTTAAAGCCTGCCGTATGAATGACAGCATCGACGGTATATTGTTCAAATACTTTATTGAGTGCGGGAGTATTTCGAATATCGAGTTTGACAAAAGGTACATACATGCCTGAAATAAATTCTAGTCGTTCAAGTGTTTGTAAATTTGCATTGGATAAATTATCCACAATAATGACTTCTTGACCTTGAGCCATTAAACTCAAGGCTATATGTGAGCCTATAAAGCCTAAACCACCAGTCACTAAAATCATTGTTTAGATACTCCTTATAGTTATCAAGCTTTTACAACTCTTTGGCATCATCTTGGTGTCGTCACCAACTTTTCTACAGATCAAAATTATTAAACCTCGCCTCAGCATTTTCCATGAGCCGAACAATCTGCAAGAGCATTCTAGTTTTATCTTACTGCTTTGGAATTTTGACTGTGTTGCAGTTATGAATATTAACTGTATTTGATTTACGACAAATGACCTCGCTAGCGATCCATTTAGAAGACATCACAAGTTTTCGTGGCATTTGAGTTGAAGGCTTTTTGAAGAAGATATTTAATAATAGTTACATTGCGAAGCATGTTAGACAGCAACAAAATATTAGAGATGATCTTATCGAATGAGCAAATGGAATTGAGCAGTCTGACTATTTTTTGAGGTATAGGATCTGGATGTGAACGCCAGATGAATCATCATAAATATTCATCTGGCAAGATGTTGGCAATGTAACTATAACAGCAGCAAACTTTTGAAATCGCAAATATTTGGCGAACTTAATTTAGCGGATATAGCCTTTTTTGATCATGGCTGAGAATAGGAACTCGTAAACTTTTAAGATCATGCTCACCAAATGAAAACCATAGCTTCGCCATAAAGACAGTCCGACAAAATTAAGCAAAACAGCGATGATCAACGCGCCCGCCATATCCATTGGATAATGCACACCTAAATAGACTCTCGACCATGCAACAAGAAAAGCGAATGCTAGAAATACATAGCCGACGGTTTTTTGCTTTGAAAATATATAAGAAAATGCAATCGTGCTAAAAAACAGCATGTGATCACTCGGGAATGATCCATTCGGTGAATGTTCTATAATCGTGCGTCCAACGTCCAAGACAAAGGGTCTAGGATAGTAAAAAAAACTTGAAATCACTTGGCTGATAAGAAATGCGACGATTGTAAACACAGTGGCTTTAACGATTTGTTTTTTGATATCAAAATTGCCTTTAAACCAAGCCAAAAACATCAAAAGAATCACGATATAAAATAGATCATTGGCTATAAATATGGCGAAAGAAATGGTGAAATCTAAAGCATTGTCCGAAGCATTGATTGAATTAAATAAACTTAAATTAAATTTCTCTATATTCATGAGATGGTTTAAAAAATGAAAAGATCATAGCACTCTGTAAAATCAAAAATTGCGTTTTATTCATATAAAGATTTTTCAGTATGTAACCGCACAGTTTATTTATGAAAAAGTGATGGCTCGAGGCTGAATCCAAAATAAACCAAAAGTTATATTTGAAGAAAAATTGGCAATGACTTCGCTGCCTAAATAAGTAAAACTTTGCAAATATTCAGATCATTGAGTAAATCATTGTATACTAGCTTTTTCTTCTGAACTCAGAACAAACTGTCGATCTAGACCGTTTATTCATTTAGTGAATTTCGATGAGTACTCTATTACTAATTACCTCCTCACCCACTTCGATATTGGCTTGGCATGCTTTGGGTCTTGCCCAAGCGCTGAAGCAAAAAGGCGAAAACTTTCGGGTTTTTTTCTATCAAGATGGTGTAAATGTCGCAAATGCCCTGCAATGGGTGCCAGATGATCAACGCAAACTCAGTAGTGAATGGCAAAAACTCGGCATTCGTTTACCTGTTTGCGTAAGTGCAGCTCTCGCACGTGGGATCACAGATCAGGAAAATGCACAGCGTCACAATATTCAGCAACATAATTTAGCTGAACAATTTGAACTTGTGGGCCTAGGCGAACTTGCCGATGCTGTACAAGCTGCTGACCGCTTATTGCAATTCTAAGTGTTTTGATTGCCGCGCATTTGTAGCATTGAAAAGGAAAATTACGTGAAATCTGTACTGGTTGTTTTAACCCATGCAAATCTTGCAAACTTACAAGTACATGAAAGTCTTTCTGCGACCATGGTGCTTGCAACCTTCGGTTGTGACGTTAAAGTGTTGCTCAAAGATGCTGCGCTGAGCTTACTTCAGGCAGAACAAGAGTTTAGTCAGCTCAAGCATGCGTTTAAACTCGCTTCCAACATGGTTGATAGCTTTGAGTTTTACGATCTCACCCCGATTTATATTGAACAAAAAAATTCACAGCATCCTTTTGTGATCAACAGTGAACAAGAACTAGAGTTTGTTCAATTCAATACTGAATTAATTCAACAATTTGATCATGTGTTGTATTGGTAAAAGAGGAATGATGATGTCAAATTCTACGCTGTATTTAGTCCAAGCCAGCTATGCCAATACCCTACAGCACATCCAGCAGTTAGCCAGTTTAATCAATCCTGAAGATGCAATTATCTTGATGGGTGAAGCAGTCTTACATATTGCAGATGAACAAATTCAGCAATTTGGCACATGTTATGTACTTGAAAATGATGCTGAGATTTTAGGTAAAAGTATGAATTATAGTCATATGAAAGTGATCGACTATGCCGCTTTTGCTGATCTATGCCTTAGATTTAAACGATGTATTTCACTCAAATAATTTGAGTAAAAGCGATCCATTTCTACAATCTTCTCTTTTGGAATGAATATGAATCTTGAATTAGACCAAGATGGCCATTTGGTGGATTACACTATTTGGAATGAAGCTGTTGCCCAAGAACTGGCTAAAAGTTTAGAACTTGAGTTAAGCCCTTGGCATTTTGAAGTTTTACAAGCTGTGCGACAGTTTTATCAACAGTTTGGTCACTCGCCGGCAACTCGCCCACTCATTAAATTTTTAATGAAAACCGTGAGTGCAGATATTAATAATGCAGTATTACAAGACAAATTTAATACGGGCTTGGTCGCTCGACATTTAAGTCGTTTAGCGGGCATCCCTAAACCTGCAAATTGTTTGTAATTTTAAAGTAATCTAAATACTGCTTAGGCTATTTTGGCTAAATAGATGCAAATCAGCATCTTGAAGAAAGCCATAAAACAGCTTAGGCAGGTTTTAATTGGTTGAGAGCGATGTAATAGGCTTGGGTAAATATCGGTTTGACCTGTTTGGCTTGGATCGGTTCAGCACAACATGAGCACACTAAAACGGGTTTAAACTTTTCACCACATGTCTGATGGACATATTCAACAGGTGATCCCAAGCCCTGATCCATATATTGATCGGCCCAATGCGTCATGGCTAGAAGAATTGGATACAAGTCTAAGCCTTTTTGAGTCAGTCGATATTCAAAACGTTCCTGACGCTCGACATAAGCAACTTTGGTCAAAATACCTTCTTCGACCAAACGCTTTAGGCGGTCAGATAACACATGTCGAGTCACACCCAAATTTTGTTGAAAATCATCAAAACGTCGGATGCCCATAAATGCATTACGGATAATCAACATGGTCCAACGGTCCCCTAGCACAGAAAGCGCACGAGCGATTGAACACGGTTGTTGACCAATATCATCCCATTTCATTTTATGAACCATCAAAAATAACGACCAACACCCAATTTAATTCATGCATGTTGATTTTGCAAAATCCTTTTCAATAATCTTTGATGTACAAATCGTAAATCAACCTTCATTTCCAATCATTTATTTATCGACTTGATCTGTGAATGAACTAAAAATGTATTTTGTCTTTATTGTCTTCAATGATTTCTAGCCATGCACGCGTTGCGGGACTCATGGCAACAGTGGTATTCCAGGCCATGCTGAGTTTCCAGTCTAAGTTCGGATTTTCTAATTCAGCCACATGGTATTTTACCGCATCAAGTTGTTCACAATAAATTTTAGGCAGGAGTGCAATCCCAACATTTGAATCCACCATTTTGGCGATGAAGTCCCACTGGCTGCTTTTACATACCACATTGGGCTCAAATCCGACGTAATTTGCCGCCTGTATGATGATGTCATTGAGTGTGAAGGTATCATCATATAATAAAAAGGACTCTTCTTTTAATTCAATCAACGAAACGGTTTTTCGCTTTCGCCATTGTGAGTTTTTTTTGGATAATAAGCACAAAGGTGACTCCATCACTGGAATACCACTCAGCACCGGTTTCAAGTGCCCCAAAATAATTCCGACATCGACCTGTTTTTTTAAAATGGCACTTTCAATACCCGTCGCCCCAACCTCAAAAAAGCTCAATTCAATATTCGGATATTTTCGATGAAACAATGCAATTAACTGACTAAATAGCACCGATGCCAATGGTGGTAAACCGAGGGTCAATTTACCTTGTTTTAAGGCGCGCACTTGTGTGACCGTATCAAGCATCCGTTGTTGTTCGTTCAAAATCACTAAGGCATGCTGATAAATCTGCTCTCCCATATAGGTGAGCTGTGCTTCCCTTTTTCGACCTGCTTCTCCTTTATGAAATAAAGGCACGCCGATCTCATCTTCTAACTGACGAATTAATTTACTAATGGTCGGCTGAGTGACAAAAAGCGCTTCTGCTGCATGACTAAAACTCTGTTTTTGTACGATGGTCACAAAGACTTTTAGGCTTTTAATGTCCATTATTATTCCATATAAGCATAATTAATAATTAATTATTCATAATTATACAGGGTATGCACTTTTAAAATAGCGTCATCTCCTATTCTGCTGTTGTCTCATGGATACGCTTCCACAATCTTCTTCCAAAATTACCCAGTTTCTCAAGACTTTAGCGCAGCTAAGTTTATTGATATTGATCTGGTGGATCGGCTCTTGCATTCAATCTTGGTTTAACTTGCCGATCTCTGCTGGCGTGATTGGTTTATTGCTCCTTTTAGCCGCATTGTTGAGTGGTTTATTTAAAATGCAGTGGATCAAACAAGGCTCAGATTTTATTTTGGCTGAACTGGTTCTATTCTTTATCCCCTGTGTAGTTGGATTAATTAAATATCAAGATTTATTACTCAGCTCTGGCTGGCAGTTAATTTTAGCCGTGGTACTGGGTACCGTCTGTGTCATGGTGTTTACAGCATTTACGGTTTATTGGGGCTTTAAACTCGAGGCAAAACTTAAAGCGAAACACCAAACTGCGACAGATCATGATGTCAACACAGCAGGAAAAACCTTATGAACGATTTTGGGTTGAACAGCATCTCTGTATTGTTTTTCGTCCTGACCCTTGTCGGTTATATTTTGGCGAAAAAGCTACATCGTAAGTTACCGTATATGGTTCTTTCCCCTGCACTATTCGTCCCGTTTGTGCTGATTATACTCATGCTTTGCTTTCATATTTCATATGACACCTATATGCAAGAAAGCCAATGGATTGTATGGATGCTCGGCCCGGCAACTGTGGCCTTTGCTATTCCCATCTATGAATATCGGCAAATTATCCGTCAGCATGCGCTGAGTATTAGTTTGGGCATCGTGATTGGCATGTTAGCAGGAATTATCAGTGCTTTTTATTTGGCACAGTTGTTTCAGTTTGACCAAGAAACGTCTTATAGCTTAATGGCACGTTCCATTTCTACCCCCTTTGCCATGGAACTTACCTCGAATATTGGGGGTTCAGTCGAATTGGTGATTCTATTTACCATGATTACTGGGATTGCCGGCGTGGCTTTGGCTGACCTAGTTTTGGCTGGGCTTAAATTGCATTCACGCTTTGCGCAAGGTGCGGCTCTTGGCAATGCTGCACATGGATTTGGTACAAGTAAGGCGTTATCACGTCATAAAGAAGAAGGTGTTGCAGCCTGCCTGAGCATGGTACTTGCTGGAGTATTTATGGTATTACTTGGGCCATCACTTATTCATTTGGTCATTTATCTATTAGGATAAAATAAAAAGCCCAGTGCATTAGCTGGGCTTTTTTTAAATCAGGAGTTAAGTCATTTCACTGTAAAACTAAGCAATTACATAATGAAGTGCTATGACAAACGCTAAAAGACTCGACACCTCTGTGATTTCAATCGCTGCACCAATTGTATCGCCCGTCACGCCACCTATACGCTGAATAAATTTCCATCGTAAATACAGTAAAGTACAAATAAACGTAAATATACTCACAACTCCAGGCCAGCTAAAATACAAACATGCACTTAGGCAGAGTGTAAATATCATGTATGCCGACTTTCGTGGAATAGTTGCTGCTATCGATGAGCCTAAGCCTTTTTCACGGACATACTGAGTTGTTAAAAACAAAAATAAAGGGGCTAAACGACCCAACATTAGAAATACAATCAATGCCAAATACATTTGCTGTTGTAGCAAAACATAAAGTGCCGACCATTTGAGTAAGCAAATCACGACGAGGCTCAACACACCAATCGGCCCACATGCAGGGTCTTTCATGATTTTAAGTGTACGCTCGGCATCACCAAAGCCACCGACCCACGCATCTGCCGTATCTGCTAAACCATCTAGATGTAAACCACCTGTGAGCCAAATCCAGACCACAAGCAAAATACTGCTAAGTAAGATGATCGGCAGGCTGTGAAATGTGAAAGCAAGCAAGGCAAGAATGCCGCCAATCAACAATCCCACCGCTGGATAAAACAGCAAAGACTGTCCATTTTGCTGTTTCGATGGCATCACTTTGAGTTGAATCGGGAAAGTCGTGAGAAACTGGAGAGCAATCCAAAAAGGTGTCATTCACTTTGCTCCAAAATACGAATATTTGCACGATTTTTCACAATGAATGAATTTAATTGTCCCAATTCGGCAGTCATTTTTAATAAATCATCTAAATGACTTTGCTGTGCCATACATTTTAATAATTTAATCACACCACCATGGGAAACCAATAAAACGCGGTCCCAATGATGCTGTTGAGCCTGCAAAACTAGCTCATCTAGACCGCTTAATATCCGTTGTTGAAATTGCTGAAGACTTTCTGCATTCGGTGGCGTAAATGTACTTGGACTTTGCCAAAACTGTGCGAGTAACTCTGGGGTGTTTTCATAGATATGCTTGGTTGATACTGCTTCCCAGTCACCAAAATGCATTTCTTGAAACTTCGCATTTTCAAACATTGGACGTTCAAGCTGTTGAGACAGTTCCAAAGCAAATAAACGGCAACGCTGTAAGTCAGAAGTGATGATGACATCCCAGCTCGCTAAACCGTATGTATACGTACCGTCTAATGCTTCATCTATGGTCTGCTGCATCTGCTGCCAACCTTTTTGCGTCAAAGCATCATCTGTAGAGCCACGTAAGGTATGGCTCAGTTCAGTCTCACCATGACGCAATATATCTAAACGGAAATGTTCCATTTAAACTTTTTCACCAATCACAGCAGCTTGTGCGAAAGTCGCCATGTTATTATGTAAGCGACATGCCAAACGAATTAAACCCAAGGCCGCACCGGCACCGCTGCCTTCACCTAAACGTAAATTCAACTTTAAGAGTGGTTCAGCTTCAAGGGCTTGAAGTAAACGTTGGTGCCCATATTCAGCCGATTGATGACCAAAGAGCATCCAATCACGCACCGCAGGATTTAAACGAATAGCAACCAAGGCCGAAACTGTACTAATAAATCCATCCACGACCATTGCCAAACCCAATTGCGCACAGCGAATGTATGCTCCAACCATCGCGGCAATTTCCAAACCACCTACAGCACATAGAGCTTTAAAGACATCTTGGCCGACATAGTCCTGATGTAAAGCCAAGGCCTGATCAATCACTTGTTTCTTATGTGCCAATTGTTCAGCACGAATACCTGTACCAACACCTGTCAGTTTTTCGGCCGGCTCATTAAATAAAAAACATGCAACAGCAGAAGCAGAACAGGTATTGCCAATGCCCATTTCCCCTGCGACATAAATAGACGCACCTGCAGCGATAGCATCTTCAACACTTTTACGGCCGAGATTCATCGCTTCAATACATTGTGATTCGCTCATCGCAACAGTTTTAGCAAAATTTGCTGTACCCGCTGCAATACAGTAGCGCTCTACCCCTGCATATTCATAGGCTTCACCTACCGAACCACAGTCAATCACTTGTAGTTTGGCTTGATACTCACGTGCAATGACACTAATACATGCACCACCGGTCGTGAAGTTTTGTAGCATTTGGCGTGTGACAGCTTGAGGATAGGCCGAAATATTTTCTTCCATCACGCCATGATCACCTGCAAAGATGGTGATCCATGGGAAATCGATATTGGGCTGATCTGTGTTTTGTAATGATGCAAGTTGCACCGCTACATTTTCAAGTTCTGAAAGTGAGCCCGTAGGTTTAGTTAGCTGTAACTGGTGTTTTACCGCCTGTTGCTTAGCTTCGATACTCGGATTTTGACAGGGTTCTTGCCACCAGTTCATGCTTTATCTCCTTTTAAGATTATTGGAAAACCTGCAACACAAAACACCACATGGTCAGCAATTTGACCAATTTGTTGATGTAAGCGCCCAGATTCATCGACGAATTTTCGACTGATTTGTCCCATGGGAACAACGCCTAGTCCAGTTTCGTTACTGACTAAAATAATGTCTGACTTTAATGTCGGCAGCACCTTAAGTAATTTTTGGCATTGTTGCTGTTGAAAGTCTGCTTGTTCATGCATCAATAAATTACTCATCCACAGCGTTAAACAATCGATAAGAATGGTTTGATGAGCTTGGTCTATTTCAACTAAGCGATCGGCTAAATATAGAGGCTCTTCAATCAGCCCCCAATGTTCAGGTCGGTCTGCTTGATGATGCTGAATTCGCTCCTGCATTTCATCATCATAGGCTTGTGCTGTCGCCACATAGATGACGGCTTGAGCACTTTCTTTGGCTTTTTGTTCTGCAAGTCGACTCTTACCTGAACGCGCCCCACCCAAAATGAAATGAATCATGACTGTGCCATCTCTATATTTTGTCTAAACTGATGTTGATAATAAGGACTTAATGCCCCTTGTAGTACTTGAGCCTGATAATGACCAAAAGTCAGTTGCTCGCTTTCAAAATCAAAGCAGTGCTGTTCAACTTGTTGGATTCTTTCAAAAATATCATCGCTATTCCATGCCTGTTTATACAAGCCCAATGTGATATGCGGACAATATTCGATCGGTGCAATTTCATTCGAGCTTACATTGAAAGCTTGACGTAGATGATCAAACTTACGATCTAAATCCAAAATTTCAATAAACAGTGCGCTTTGAAAGCTATGGATCTGACCTGTACGTAGCCGAATATTAGATAGCGATAACTGTCGAAGTTGTTGTTGATGCAGTGCCAACTCATCTGCTGAGAAATTATCATTCCATCGTTGTTCAGAATGATCGATTAATTGGGTTTTATTCAGCTCTTCAAAAAAACCACAAATAAACACGGTGATATGAAATTGGCGCGTATTCGGCGTGTATAAAAGATCTGAAAACTGCGCTCGAAGTGCTGTGAGATATTCCAATAATTTAGGATCCTGTATTTCTAGATACCACAAAGCATAGTGCTGACGACCTTGATGCCAATCGGGATAATCCTGATTGAGCGTCGGTACGACTTGCGTTGAAGGTTTTAGAAACACAGATAAATCACTTTAAATTCAATCTGCTTTATTAAAGCATGAATCAAAACAGACTTTACCCAATTTTGATTTAGTAATATTCAGTTAGAACTGAAATTCATTCATCTAAGACCTCTATTTAAGAAAAAAAATGCCGAGTCATACTCAGCATTTTGATTCAATATATATTGCGCACAGATAAGCATTATATTTTTAGGCAAATTTCGCAGTATCTTTCTGATCTTGCGTTACAGCATGGTTTTTCCAAGATGTAAACTGCTCTGTGAACTGATCAGAAAAATGCTGCAACTGTATCATTACATTGGCCTCAATCTGTTCAATACGTTCCAGTTGTTCAAGCTCGTTTGTCTTTTTCAGTTCTGAAAATTGCAACTGGATAAAGTTGATAGCCTGATCCATCGAACATTGATTAACACTCACGGCATACATCAAACCATAGACAATCCCTTGCTGTAGATGTGTTGTATCCAGTCCACATTTTAAGTTGGTTGCCAACGAGCCCAACACTCGTTCATTAAATGCAAGTTTGCGTAAAGGATCTCGTGCCACGCGCGCACATGGATCTTTATACGCATGTTCACAAGAGTTTATAAAGCTTTCTGCCAGTCGTGTTAAATCAAAAGCACGATTTGGTAAGCGCAGTGCTAAACCAGCCTGCACCTCGTCAATGAGTTCATGCATAAATTGATCAACACGATGATCTGCAAGTGCCACACCTATGGTTTGATGATTGAACAGTGCAGATTGCCAAGCCAACATGGCATGTACGCCATTCCATAAGCGATTTTTAATTAACTGGATATCTTCAATATGATCGACCAAAATCATTTGACGCATTTTTTCTAACAAAGGACTGTTATTTTCCACATAGATCGGCATGTCAGCTTCAGCATTGAATAAAATTAAATCCATGCTTTGCAATATATGACTTGGGTGAAAATTGCGTCGCATATCCTCAACATATAAAGTAGCTTGACGCTCCTGATCAGGATTTAATTTCGTCGCATCTTCTAAGTCTAATTGAGCATCCACTTCAACTTCATCTAATTGAAATTGTTTGAAAATATTATATTTTATACGGAGCTGACGATATAAATTTTGGTCACTCAACTTAGATACCATGCGGTTGACCACGGTATCGCAAAAATAGTGTTGTTGCATGATTTTCTCTGCAACAACCGCTCCAGCAAGCTCAGTTAAAGCCTGTTTTAAATGTGACATTAATAATTGTTTTGCTCCGACTTTGTTCAAAATGATCAGCATCGTTAGAGGTTCGATGGCTTTCTCATCATGTGCAATATGTCGTGCATACAGGCCTTGTGCAATGGTTTTGGCCTCTTCTGCAATCGCTTTTTCAGGCAAACAGATGGCAACCAAACTTGACTCTGTGTACATCTCTTGCATCTGCTGAATATTTTCAGCATCAATGACTGCCATGTTTTCAATGCGTTCGTCATAAGACAATTGACCATAGCGAATACAATAGGTACCAAATGCATTGACCGCAGAGCGATATAAAGGGTTACGAGTCGATGCATAAATTTTTTTCGGGCGTGTATAACCATCCCAATGCGACAAAATTTGTGCTAAATAACCACCACCAATCGCCCCAAAACCATGAATACCAACAGTGAGCTGATTAAGGGTTTGTGGAAAAGCCTCTTGCACATGCGGCATCTCTAAATGCGCAGTGAACGGGTCAAGTTCCGTCAAACAGTCATACATACATTCATAATAATATTTGGCTTTGGACAGCATGTTTTGATTGGGCGATTTAATATCTTTAAACAGTACGGTAATACCGCCAGCGTCAAAGGCCGAAGTCACACCATTTTCCGAGTCTTCAAACATCAAACAATCAGCAGGATTTAAATTCAGCTTTGCGGCAGCACGCATAAATATTTCAGGATGTGGCTTACCATTTTCAACTTCATCGCCACAGACTAAGACATCAAAGAACTTATACACATTGGCATTGATTAGATATTCTTCTGCGATTGCACGGCGACTCGATGTTGCCACGGCCATCCTCAGTCCTGACTTGCGTAAGCGTTCTAATACTTGAACCAAGCCTTTTTTGATCGGTACACCAAACTGGCGAACATGCTCCAGCTCTAATTCATCTGCGCGTTTGCGAATATCTGCGTATGGAATATTTTCATCATATTCGGCTTGGGCCAATCGATGCGCGCTTTGTGCACTTAGCCCCAAACAATTCATCAGATAAGATTCGGAAAACTCAACACCGGTCAATTCAAGAGATGCCTGTTTCAATGTTTGAAACCGTAAACGTTCAGTATCAAACATTGTTCCATCCATATCAAAAATGGCGCCCAGAACCAAATCATTATTAAATTTAAGCATTTAACCTCCGTTATTTTTTATGTGAAAAGAATAACGGAGAAAACTATTGATTCAGTACTTTGAGAATTAATGAAACAATTGTGATTATTTTTTAATCAAAGTGCTTGCTCTAAACATCTATTTTGTAAGATCAATCACCAATCAAGTAACATCATGTAATCAAAACCCACTGTTGTCAGGATGGTACGGTCTACACAGTGATCTATTGCTGTAAATATACAATTCACTGCAATTTCACTCAGTTACTCGCTTCACGGTTTGAATTTTGGTTTGAAATAAAAAGAATACGATCAGACCAAGCATCACTAAAAATAAAAAATAATACGGAAATTCTTTGTGCCACTGGTATAAACCCGTGCTAATCAGTGGCCCGACAACAAAGCTCAAAGCCTGAGTGGCTGTACACCAACTTGCCACCTTAGTCTGTAACGCACTGGGCGCCGTTTGCGCTGCACCCGTTGTAAATGCAGGGATTAAACATGCAACCGATATACCATATAAAAGATATGTAGCTTGAAATATCTGTAATTCAGTGGTGAAAACCGAAATCAGCAAGGCTGCTGCCATGCTAAACAGCCCAACCCACAGTAAGCGATATACGGACCAATTTAAATACTTAGAAATCAGCGTTTGCATAATCACCAAAGCAATACCTACGACGAGAGAACATTCTGCAAAATGCACTGCGCCTTCTGCAGCAGTCATATTAAAGCGGTCTTGAATATAAAACCCGGCCGTTAAATTTACGGTCACGATGGCAAGATAGAGACTGAATCCCAACATTAACCATGGATAGCATTGCTGAATGCTCAAATCCGTAGATGGTATCTCATTCTTAGCTGTCACTGGCTTTTCAACGCTATGCTGTTCTGTATGTCGGTCAAAGCTGAACACCAAGACCACAGAAATCAACGCTAAAATAATGATTGCAGCCCACAGCGGCGTCATGATTCCACCGAAGCCCAGCAGCAAGGTTGTTAGAAATGGACCAATGATCACGCCTGCACTATTTAATGCACCGAATTTTGACATTGCTTGTGAACGCTGCTGCTCATTGCTAAAACGGGTCATCACATAAGTTTGCAAGGCAATCTGTGGCATCGCCATAAATACCCCAGTCGCTGCGCGTGACAACATTAATAAACTAAATAGCAGCAACATCCCTATATGAACAGTAAGGCCATACATCAACACGGCTGTAAATAGCCCCCATGTCACAGCCATGCCCACAAAACCGATACTCAAGAGTTGATAAATCGAAAACTTAGATTGATTTTTTGAAATGTAAATGGCACCGACAGCCATCAGCAGCGCACCGACGGAAACCATCGCGCCACCTTGTAGCTCAGTAAGTTTTAACTCACGAACCAATGGCGCCAACAGCGGCAATATCATCGAGAAACTTGCACCATTGGCAAGACTGGCAGCAATAAACAGTTTGTTATTTCGATCCATTATTTTTGTTATCCATTTTTAATGGCTACGTTATAAACAATAGAGGTGACTTAAGCCACCTCTATTTTGTAAGTCACGATACCGTGCTTTAAACACGATTCAGGATTTAAATCAGTATTTCACTGTATAACTTAAACCGTAGGTACGACCTTGTGCAGCTAGGCTAGAAATTGGGCCATAGACAGTTTCAACCGACTGGCTGTACACCGACTTATAATCCGTATTCCACACGTTGTAGACACCAAAGCCCACATTACCCGGTCCTACTTTTGCATTGGCAATCACGTCCATCGTTGCAAAGCCTTTAATTGCCGCTGCTGGAGCAGATCCATATTTCATAGCATCTTTTTGGGCTTTGTCTGTACCGCCAATCGCTAAAGCTTGAACACGTAGGCTCATGTCATTATCAAACTGCCATTCTGAAAATGCTGTTCCTTTTAAAGGTGCCACACGAATGGCATCCAATTCTTGCCAGTCACCTTGGGTATTTTTAAATTGGCCCGTGGTATATGCAACTGTGCCGCCAACCGTCCAATTTGGTTGAACTTCATAACTGGCATTGGCTTCGACACCATAGATACGTTCATCGGTATCAATAACATCAATGGTGTAATTCGGCGCACCAAATTTCAGGCTTTTATCTGAGTCATTATAAAAAGCTGTCACTCCTGCATTTAAACCACCGGCATTTTGTACACGCCAACCGAGTTCATAGTTATTGACTTTAATCGGGTCAATGGTTTGGCTATTAATCACAGAATTTGCCGGCACATCGCGCAGCATACGTTGCACATCGGGCAAGTTTGAACCTTGTGAGAAATTAGCAAACACTTGCTGTGCATCTGTTAAGTGATACACCGCGCCAACATTAAACAGCGTTGCATCATGTTTTACTTTGCCGCCATTCAGTGTTTTCGCCACATAACCTGGGGTTAAATCTGCAGTAATTGCTTCCATATAAGGCACAGATGAATCGACATCGCTTTCTACACGTTCATGGCGAATGCCTGCTTGTAAGCCAAGTCGGTCGGTTAATTCATATTGCGCTTGGGCAAATACGCCAAGTTTTTCTGTTTCAACATCTGGGCCAAAGGCATAGTAGTTAAACGGCTGATAACTCAAACCATTACTTTGAATAAACGTTGCGCTGTCATACATTTGGATATTTTGTTGATCTTTTTCATTTTCATAGTCCACACCATAGGTTAAACCCAGTTCACGACCATTTAAGTTAAGATCTTTTTGTAGAGCAACACGCGCGCCTAAAACATCGATATCGGTTTCTGACTGATACACCAAGAAGAGTTCAGGTGCCATTTGACGTGCAGATGGGAACCACCGTGCTTTTTCATTTCGATAATAGGTTTCAGCGTTTAGACGGTGGCCTAAAATATCTTGATTTTCATATTGTGCATTGACGCTATAACGTTCAGTTTGTGGTTGTTCAGCAAGTTGTAAGCCTTTTACCGCATTTAATGACAACGGCAGCTTGCCACCCACGGGCTGTGAGCGCAGCGCATTTAAATTTGGACCATAGTCAGGGCCATAGTCACTATCTTGCTCATCATTATAATATTGCGCGCCAAAACTCAGCGTTTGACCATCGGCAATTTTCCAACTGACACGACCATTTAGATCTAAAGTGTCGGTATCTTGACGGTCTGTTTGTGCAATTTCAGGTCCAATACGGTTGCCATGACTATCTTGTATTTCACCACGTTTGGTATAGCTTGCACCTAAAGTTCCGCGTAAATTGCCTTGATTAAAGTTCATGGTTTGTGCAGCTTCATAAGCCAGAGCATCAGACTTAAAGTTATTACCAGAAGTAACACCGACTTTCGTTTCAAAACTCAGCGGTTCAGATCCACCTCGTTTGGTGATGATATTGATAATACCGCCTGTCGCACCTGAACCATAAATACTACTTGCGCCAGAGACCACTTCAATTCGTTCAATCATCGACGGGCTAATACTCGCCAGTTGTCGAGATCCATCACGATATCCCGTTTGCGGCACACCATCGATCATGTATTGCACCACACGTCCACGCATGGTCATCCCATAGTTAGACGTTGTACCACTCGATGGAGTCAGTGATGGCACCAATAAACCAACAATATCAGCTGTGCTTTTACCTGCATTGGCTTGTTTTTCAATTTCTTCTTTAGGAATGCTGTACACCGTACCCGCAATATCTGCAATGCTTTTCGCAGAACGAGTTGCCGTCACAACAATCGGTGCCATTTTAGTAGCTACTGCAGTTTGTGTTTCAACTGCAGTATTTTGTGCTGTGTCCGTTGTGACGTCTTGTGCATAAAGCTGAGTGCAAATTGCAAGGCTGAGACACGTCAGTTGCATCGGTAGAGCTAAACGTTTCATATTCTTTTCCATTTCTTAGAGTTCCGATTGAGTCGGAAGTGTTTGAGTTTTAAAATTTTGTGTTTTTAAAACAATGCGCTGACTAATTAAGACGCTGATTACTGAGCCAATTGCCAATACCAAGTAAAAATGTCCATAGCCTAATGATTTTGCGAGAAAGCCTGAAAATGCGCCGCCAATAAAGTAGACGAGCAATTCAAAGCAAACTAATATGGTGAAATCGGTACCTGCCTGTTCTTTAGAACTGGTCTGCATGAAATAGGCATAGAGTGATGTCATGGCGATATAACGAATGGCTAGCATCAACACGACAAATAGACCTAAAAGCAGATGCCATTGATTCAACCACTCCAATACAACGGCTGCCCCAATGACGGCATATAGCAATGTACGTAACCATCCTGCCCAGACCAACAATTGCGTCGCTTTGATTTTTTTCAGCAATACAGCTGCACTAACAGCTGCAATCAGACCGACACCGGCACCGACCACAGACATCAACACCCCGATCTGAGACAGTGACCATTTTTGATCGATCAACATGGGATTCAGCATTGCCATAGCGGGTGCTTCCACCACGCGATAACAAACGATGAGCAGCAAGGCCCAACGAATCGCAGGTCGTTTAAACGCTTGTCGTAGGCTTGGTTTGGCTTTGGCAATTTGAGTTTGTGGTTCTTCTTGAATAAAAAACACAGCAAACATGGTTAAAAATGTCAGCAGCGCTAAAGCTGTGAGCGCTGACTGCCAACCCCAATATTGGTAAATCCATAAAGTCGCAGCGCCACCGAGCATGCTCCCGACGGCCACCCCAATACTTTGTGCCATACTGCCCAAACGGTAATTGCCTTCGGTAAATTTCTCTACGGTATAACCATCAATCGCAATATCTTGCGTTGCCGCAAACGTTGAAATCCATAAACCAATGATGACAAATAAAGTCAACCCATAAGAAAACTGCGTAAAGGCTAAAACCAGTACCCCCAGTACCAATGCGATTTGCGTAAACAACAGCCATGTTTTGCGTTTACCGAGTTTTTTGACATAGAGCTGATCGATCCAAGGCGCCCAAAAAAACTTGAATACCCATGGAATGTAAAGCAGCGATAACATGCCGATCCAGCGTAAATCTACCCCTTGATGTCGTAAAATGGCAGGCAAAGCCACATTGTAAAAATACAAAGGCAATGCATGTGCTAAGTACAAAATGATCACGACGCTCAAGCTCAGGACTGAAATTTGAGATGGTGAAATTGCATGATTTAATTTTCTTGAGTGTTGTTGCATATCCACCTCTGCACTGCCCATTGCAGCGCATCAGACTGTTCTAATGAAACGTAATAAGGCACACTCCACGCTGCATGCAGCGCGGGTGTATTTAAACGTTTGAAGTCATCTGGATCTTGCGCAATACGCACCAGACCCAAACAATATTGAAAAAAGAGATGTTTAAACTTCTTGTACCAAACGGCCTGTATTTGCCGATATTCTTCAGGAAAAGTCGTTCCCTCAGCCGTTTGCATAACCAAAACAAAGGGCTGACTTTTCAGAAAAAAGCGCTCAACTTGAGTCAACCATTGTTCAAACTCTTCCACTGAAACATGCGCTGAAAAGCGCATGTCCAGTATGTGCATGTGGGTGCAGCGATAACTCATGACACCGCCTTAGCTAGTTGCTGATGCTGAAATGCCTTGGAGTCGTTTAAGTAATGACCAAATTTTGAATAAAATGTTTCTCTAAAGCAGTAATACAACATGGCGGTCTTTTCAGGCATTGGGATTAGGCGCTGCGCTTCATAGCACATGTCTTCAACTACGACGGCATAAGGCTTCACACTATGATCAGGCTCTCCCACAATCTTGGCTGATGCAGCATTTTCAAAGATATAAAAACTCAATAAACGCATGACGGGACGTAAATAGCCTTTACCAAAAACGGACTTTTCACCAAATAACAAATGCCAACCTAGATCAAGCTCATCACCGTCGTAGTACAAACCTAATCGATCCCGTTTTCCTTCGTAGATCTCTGTGTAGCCCACATCTTCACCATTTACCCCCACAATCAAAATTCGGTGATGATCATCTGCCAGCATTTTTTCGTAATACACTTTTAGTTCAGTTTCTGACTTATTGAGCTGCCACTGTGGAATAACATGCGGTTCATGCATCCATTTATGAACCAAAGCCATATCTTCTGGATATTGCATTTGTCGTAAGTAGTATTGCGTCTCATTCTCATGGTATTCATAAAAATCAGGTAGTTGTCGTGATAACGTTGTCATGATGTCGTCCTTTAAATTTGTTTAATCTTTTCTGTTCTTAGCTCAAAAATCTGTTTATGACGCAATACGATTAGTTGTCGTTTTCTGTTCGGCGGTATGCTGTTGTTTCGCCCACTGATTTAAAGTGCTTGGACTCACAGGGTTTGCAATAGGATCTAAAAATACAGGTACTGGTCGTTCTGCTTCGTCGTTATAACTGGTGGTAAACAGTCGAACACGGTTCAGACAAATTTTCTCGAAACGTGGACGGAACATACTGAATTTTTCAATACGATCTGCCAATTCAGGATGTGCCTGATGAAATTCGTCAATCACGGTGGAGATGGTTTGCCAAAACTCAAGTTCTGTATGCTGTGGATAATCTTCAAGGAAGACATTAGAGATATAGCGGTAATGCACCATGAACAAACCTGTAAAGATAAAGTGACTAAGTTCTTCAGCAGGATGACGCAGTAAAATTTGCCCTTCAGGTGGTAAATTTTCGAGTTCTGGAAAATCTTCATCAACTAAATTGACATCATCAATAAAGTCCTTCAGCACCATTTTTTTCGGTAAACCATTTTCATGGATCAACATGGTGTTTTCACCGTGTGGAGAAAAAGCCAAACCATATTTGTATAAGCAAATCAGTAACGGTGTTACACAAACTTCGGCAAAACGCTTCAACCATTGCAAAGGCGTCAAACCTGAAGCCTGAATCAACACGGATAAAATAGACTGACCATTTAGATCTCGATGCAACAATGCTGCTTGGGAAAGCGCTAACTGATGTTCACCGATGTAAGGCTCTACACTTTCACGCCATAAGCAACCAAACAATTCTTTAAATTGGTAAGGCGCACCGTCTATCTGATCAAAACATGGCTGTTGCAAAGTTAAACTTGCAACTTCGCCCAAAAATACTACCTGTGTTTTTTGCAGGTCTACATCTTGATGTTGAATGTCCTTCAGCCAAGCGGTCACCGCAGGTGCAGCCAAATTTCGTTTTGAAGGCAGACCTCTATAGACCGCCGTATTAAAGATACTGACGGGTAACTTCACATAATGCCGTTCAGGATGACTGGTATTGCATAAGGTACGAATTGATTGCATTGGCACATAATCATCTTGTCCAATGTCCAGCTCTACAATGCGCTGATCGACGATTTCATTGGCATAGGTCGGGATTAACCACTGATGCCACTGCCATGCATGTACAGGAATAAAGAAATACTCAGCAGCATCTAAGGCATTGTCCGCTAATTGCTGTTGAAAATCGTGTAATTGGGCAGAGTTCAACTCATGGCGATATAAGCTTTGCGCATCCCAAGCCTCGGTCGAACGAAACTCAGCTAAATCACGATGAACAGCTAACCACAAGACTTTGACTGTTGGAGAGACCTCTGGTGCTGAGCTTAAATAATCATCATAGCCAAAACCCATACGGCCTTTACTCATAATGAGCCATGGGTGTCCACGCAACATGCCTTCAATTTGATAGTGCGGTGCTGACAGCACAGCCTGACTTAGCAATCTCTGTTCATCAAAAACATGTGCTTCAGCCAACCATGTATTGTTCATTTCTTTAATCAAATAAGCCTTGGTAAAAGGTTTCACTTCAGCTTGATTTGAAAAGGCACGAATAAATTCATGCAGATTCCATGCGGGCTGTGCTGTCGAATCACCTAAATCTCGAACACTCCCTTCAACAATACGCCAATGCCCAAGTAGAAACTGCGTCGCTTCAAATTGATACGTTTTATCATCCATTTTGAGTTGCCAAGTATTATTTTCCACTGGCTGAATCTGAATAATTTCTTCATATAAAAATTCAGCAATCGCCATTTCAATCAGTCTTTGCCCTGCACGGCGCCACTGCGTTTGATTTATCTGTAATTTTGCAAATGTCATTATAATTTCTCGAGTTTAACCGCATTCTGTTCTTGCTTATTCGGCATGGTCGTATTGCGGTTCATTGCGTAGTTAGCAATGGTTTTTTTACGGAAAATGGTCTTTGGATATTGTTTGGTGCTGATTTCTTCACAATGCCCATACTGTGCATTTCAGCATTTTCACTGGGTGAAAAATGTTGGAAACTTTGCGCTTGATCACCCAAATCGTATAAGTTAAAACCCAATAATTGATTGGCAATGATCGCTGCACGGTGAGCACCCAACCCTAAATCAGGAGTCCCGACACCGTGACTGTGCATTTCCTGATTTTGAACAAAGATCTCCCCAACAGTGTCATGCTGTACGCGGTAGTCCTGACTGATTTTCCAGCGACCGAATTCATCACATTGAATCAGTGGTTTTAGATATTTGAGATATTGCCACTCTGGACTGTGATATCCCATTGAAGCCACGACAAAGTCGGCATCCAGATAGAATTGTTCTGCCGTGACTTTATGCTGAAACTGCAAACGGATGCCCGCACCATGAGGCTCGGCATCGACCAAACCCACCTGAGCATGTAAATGCGTCTGTTGAATATTTTGACCAATGCTCCGGTGATACAGTTTTTGGTAAATATCACGGATGGTTTTTGCACTGATGCCCTTATATAACAAGCCTTGTTGCATCAATTGTTTGGCTTTATTTTCAGGGCTCAGTTGATAAAAATGCGCGGTATAATCTGGACTAAAATGCTCCAAACCCAGCGGCGCATATTCCATCGGGAAAAACCCATTAGAACGGGTCAGCCAATGCAATTTAAACTGCGCTGTTGTCGTCTGATCCTGCAAATATTGACGATCAAACAGATCCATAAAGACTTCTGCCGAAGACTGGCCTGATCCCAGTACAACCACATTACCTTTCAAGTGATTTAACGCTGCATTGCAATAATTTGCAGAATGTAAGCAGCGCTCAGGATTTTGCTGTTGTATGTCTTTTAGACACTGTGGTAAATACGGAACATTACCCGAACCAATGACCAGATTTCGGCATTGATAACGTCTAAAACGTCCATCTTGCTCAACCATGACTTCAAAGCCTTGCTCTTGGGCATAAATGGCTTTTACGGTTGATTGATATTGAATATGCTCTAGTTGGTCTGCAACCCACTGACAATAATGGTTATATTCACGTCTAGGAATCTGTGCTTGTTCTAAAAAATAGAATTTATATAATCGTTGCTGTGTCTTTAAATAGTTTAAAAAACTAAAAGGACTGGTTGGATCGACCATGGAAACCAGATCGGCCATAAACGGCACTTGCAGCACGGTATTGGGCAATTGCATACCCGCATGCCAGTCAAACTGTGGTTTCTTTTCAAAAAATTGATACTGCAAATGATTTTGCTTATGTAGCAAACTCGCCAAACTAAGGTTAAATGGCCCTAAGCCTATCCCAATAAAATCAAGCATATTGCACATCCTTCTGTTCCACACATAAAGGATTTGGCAACGGTACATAAACCGATTGCTGATCGACTGGGGCAATCAATTCATCCAGCTCATACAAGCGTGTCAACAGATTGCCCTTATACGGCAAGGTCGGCTGATACAGTAATGAATGAATCAATGAACTCTCTGGATAAGCCTGATGTAAGTCCAACAGTTCATTTTGCAATATCGATATCAACACTTGCTCTGTGACATATCCAGTTGCACCAATTGCATTGATGATGCCGAATAAAGTATTACCAAAGAAATAATAGCTAAAGCGCTCATCGACAAAGGCTTTAGAACCCACGGCATGCGCTTTTTCTTGCAACTCTGGAAATGCGCTTAAGACCTCACCTGCAAGTTCTTCGATATAGTAAAAGCCTTGATTGTCACGCAGCCATAGATATTTAGGCATTGCATGTTCCAGCTCAAGTAAGACATTTTGCTGATGTGATTCAAAGGCCATTCCGTATTGATGGTACAAATACATTAATGGTTTTAGACTGATAGCTAAGAATTGTTTAAACCAATTGATCGCAATGGCGCTTTGATCAAGTTCAGGTTGTTGTTTTGCGATTTGTTCAAATAAGGCATTAAAACGGCTTTTCGGCTGTGCAGGATGATCTTGGCACAATGACGCAATACAACACACCTGCTGCTTTTCACTAAAAGGCTGATCACGGAAGATGCAAATAGTTTCATCGACGATTTCATCATCTATGCTCAATGCCATCCAAGCAGGATCATTCACCGCTTTGAGCGTTGGGCATTGTTGTAAAATATGTTCACCGAGGCTTGAATGCCAAAGTCGATGGGTCATTTCGCCACGGTGACATTCTTTGGCAAGATTGACTCGGATTGAATTGGTGATCATCACGGAAAGTGATGGTTTCAACATCCACGGCGCTGCAAAACTTGCCATAGTGCGTACCGAAGTTGTTGGGGAAAATGCCCAACCTTTCTCGCCAAAATCGATAATTTTTAATTTGGTTTTTAAACTTTTAAACCATGCTTTTGACTGTAAATAACGTGCTTGCCAAGGATGCAAAGGCAATAACTTATAATGCGAATAAGCATTCAGTAGTGCTTGATCTGTTTCTGATAAATGCCATTGCAATTCGCTTTTCAATTGCGCTGATACAGCTTGATCTAAAGCTGAACCTTCTTGAATATATTCTGGAGCCACCAACCAATAATGCAGTTGGCTGAGACCTTTGGCTTCTGGCGAATACCTTTCCCAATCTTCATGCACAAAACCGACCCGACTTTTCGGTGCAGGATGCATGCTGTGCCCTAAAATTAAAGCTTGTTCCGATTCAATGAAACTTTGTTCCGCTTGGACCAAGGCCTCTAAATCATGTTCACGTAGTGTCAAAAATTGTGTAAGCGCTTCACGACTTTCGATCCAACGCTCTAATAATGATGAAGCATCCAGTGTATGACCTGACTCTTGTACGAGCTGTTCAAGCAATAAACTCGCGATCGCGGTGATACTAAATGACAGTTTCTGTCCTTTATTAAAAACGTATGGGAGATCTGCAAGACGATGTCTACCAACAAGGCTGACATAAGATAGTGGTACAAATAACTGTGATTGAATGCAATCTAAAGGGATGCATAACAACGTCAAGCCTTGGCTAAACGTCAATTGTGATGAATTCTGTTGATACTTTTCCAGCAAAATACCTTTACCGGTTTCTTGTGAGTATGCATTGACAAGATGCTGCATCGCCAAGCGATTAGCAAGCTCTTTCATCTGACCATATCCTCTATTTTTAAGCTTTTCCAAGCTTTGTCATGTAATTATGTTTCTTTAACTGTGCAAGTCATGCTTAGTACGCTGGCCAGCGTGAAACTATGTTAATGATAATCATTATTATTAATAATTGCATTTTTGTGAAGATTTGCTACAGGATTGCAAATTTGGTCTTATCTCTATGTATTTAAAAATTAATTTTTTTGATATGAACTTTTCTGTTTTTATTTATACAATTTTCTGAAATGGAACTAAATGATAATTTTCTCATTTAGCATAGAACAAATGAATCGAATTGCTTATTTTTTAGCCAAATTATCACATTGTGCAACTTAAACTAAAAACCCATGTCTTTTACATGGGTTTTTATATTCTGCTTTGAACCAAGCTTTTATTTAAATCAAAGAACGAAATGTGCAGTTAAATTTTAATCATTGAAGACTTTACTGGCATCATACTGATCATGCATCTTTATTGACTATAAGCATGTATTTCATAACAAACACCTACTGATTTCTGATCCATATCCTCTATTCAGACTGGCTATACAGCATGAATGATGAATATGTACTCAAACGATTGGGTTGAAATCAATCAATTGATTTAACAACCCAATCCAAAAACTTGTGCTTATCAAAAAAGTCTGGCGCAGCATTCGCAAATACACTTTTTTCTCTGTTGTTAAATATTCCTTTGTAATAAAAAGACCTATCTGCGGTAAATTTTGACTCATCCCCTTCATGTAATTCTTTAAAGAAAATCGATAACTGCATAAATCGACTTTTAGACGCTAAACCATGTTTTTCTAATACAAAATTATAGATTTGCTCAATAATCGCTTTAATATTTGAATAAGGCATTTTGTTGTCTCTTTATTAGATCGCTCTTTCAAATTACAGCTTTTAAATTAAAATACAACTGTTCTAGTCGGATTTTAAATACCTATTTTTTATAGGTATTTTTACATTTAAATATAATTAAGCACTATTAATGAATGAGCCTCTAAACATGAAGTTTTACTAAATTTTGCTTCTGCAACTTCATGGATTTTCGTTATTCAAAGCTAAAAATAAGCCCACATTTTGGCGAGCATTTTGTACTTACTGAATTAAGACAATTTCGTCCACTATTGCAGAAACATCTTAGATACCCTGATCAAGGTCTAATTCTCAATTTGCACTTCTAACTTTGCTTTAATACTATTCACCTAAGCACTTAAAAAAGCATATAAGCGGATTCAAGAAACATTACATATGTAATTTAACTTCAGTTTTGATATAGCCCTCTTTACAACAATATTTACTATTTATTTATTTGTTTGCGGTTACTTTTACTACGATGGTTTAATCAGCTACTACGGATTTAATTAAGTTTCACTTGGCATATCTATTCAAGACTATCTAATGTATGGATGGGTAAACGGTTTGTCAGGGCTAGTAGTAGGCTTCTTAATACTTTTACTCGCTGCTTTGGTACATACTGTCTACCAAAATAATTTATATGAAGTGATGATAAAATTTATATTTGTCTTTATTACATTTATCCTTCTCTTTATTTTCAACCTGATTTTTAGGGTCTGTTGACATTTGTTGATTAAAAAAATAGCGAGATAGTAAAATTAAATCGCCAAACCCAATTTTACACTCGCTATGCCTCGAACAATGCTAAATGATCAACACTGGTCCAAGTTACTTGC